>JAUYUA010000068.1 GCA_030694935.1 Lutibacter sp.
TGAATTTTGCATTTAAATCGTTTTTATTGGCTATTTTGCCATATCATTTAAAAAATCAAAAAAATATCCAATGCTTAATCATTTAAAAAAATAATGTTCTCGGAGGGGACTCAATATTAAATATTAGAAGTTTTTGCGTTGGAAAGAGAAAATTAGCAAAAGACTGCATTTCCCCGGTTAGTGTTGACAGGTTTTTATTATTCCCCCCCTCATATTTTTACACACCCCTAACCCCAATGTCATTAAGTTAAGGAAATATTTGTCATTCCGACAAAGGAGGAATCACATCAAACAACCATAACATATGAGATTCCTCGTGCCTCGGAAGGACAAAAAAAAGGAGTAAATGTCTTAACTTAATGACATTGCCCCTAACCCCTGCATCGACTCCGCTCGGCACAGGTCTCAAGAGGGGAATTTGATCCGTTTGACCAGCCTCGCTGGTAGGCAGGCTTCGGGCTTCGGTTCCGATAGCTATCGGGATCGGTCTTCTGACTAAAAATTTTCATCAAAGATGCGCCGATTTCACAATTGGATTGTTCTCAATTACGTTTGACAAAACAATGTGCGTGGTGGTTTCGCCATAGGTTATTAACTGGTCAATAAATTTCGCTAGATGTTGTTGGTTTTTTAGGACAACTTCCATCACAATATTTTCATTTCCAGTAATTCTGTAGCAATTTACCACTTCATTAAATTCTTTCACCTTTTCAATAAATGGTTTTAACCTTCCCATAAATGCGCGCAACGTAATGATGGCTTTTAACTGATTTCCTGTTTCAATATAGCAGACTTTTGCGTGATAGCCTTCAATTACGCCAATATCTTCCATTTTATGAATACGTTCGGCAACAGCCGGTGAAGAAATTCCAACTTTTCGTGCAATTTCCGTATTTGATTGCCGGGCATTTTGCTGCAAGCAATCCAGTATTTTCCAGTTAATGGCATCTATGTTCATATTTTAAAGTTTGATAGCATAAAAATATTAAATTATATTCTAAATTAACACAAATGCTTTAATTATTAAATATAAAATTTTATTTTCTGAAGTAAATTTGCATACTAAATAAAAAAATCAATGGTTAATCCTGATGAGCAAAATCTAAATCAACTGGTGATTTATCAAAAATCATTGGATATTTTTAAGTTGGCCAGACATATTGCTTCCTATATTAGCAACGATAAAAGTATGTTGGCTATGTATTTGTCTATGAATAAAATAGATAAATATGCGGATAATTTAGTGATGAATGCTTTTGGATTGGTGCCTAAAATTGTGGAAACTGAGTGCGAAGAAAATCCAGGACTAAAACTTAAATATGCCGTATCAATTCGGTATTTTATCGATCGCCTTTATCAAAATTGCTTGCAGCTTGAAAGCACAAAAATTCAAGGAAAAGATTTTGTTAAATTATTGAGAAAAGAGCTCAAGAAACTTCGACAAATTCATAAAAATTACGTGAAATCGCTCCTTTAGAAATTTGTTGAAATGTTATGCGTTAGATGTTATATGTTGATATGTTATATGTTTAATCGTCAAACTTGAAACTTGAAACCAAAAACAATTCGAACGAACGAATAACTTATAACCAATAACTTATAACTTTCCCGCCAACCTTTGTCTGATTGTTTCATACAAAAAAGCGCCACAAGCTACAGAAACATTGAGAGAATCAATTTCTCCCAACATGGGCAATTTCGCTTTGTGGGTTACTATTTTTAAAATAGACGGATTGATGCCTCGATCTTCTGAACCCATAATAATGGCTGTCGGCAATGTTAAATCGATGTCGTAAATTAAGGTATCTGTTTTTTCTGTTGCAGCAACCATTTGAATATCTGCTGCCTGAAATTGGAAAATTGCGTCTTTAATATGGTCCACTTTACAAATAGGCATTTTAAACGCCGCACCTGCGGATGTTTTTATGGTATCGGCACTTATGGGCGCATTCCCTTGTTTTTGGATCACAATTCCGTTTACACCAGCACATTCAGCCGTTCTTATGATGGCTCCAAAATTACGGACATCAGAAATCTGGTCCAACAACAAAAATAGGGGAGTGGTGGTTTTTTCAAAAGCAGCGGCTATCAATTCTTCTAAATCCGAGAACTCAATGGGTGAAATTTGCGCAGCAACGCCTTGATGGTTTCCGTTTTTTGAAATACGGTTCAATTTTTCAACAGGCACATGGCTGGTTGCAATGTTATGTTGCTTGATAAGACTGTTTAATTCCGAAAATAAATGACCGCTTAAGTCCTTTTGCAAATACACTTTGCTGATGGTTTTACCAGCGTTGATGGCTTCTATTACCGTACGAATGCCAAATATTTTTGAAGTTTCATTTTCCATGGTGCAAATGTAGGAATATTGTAGGAATAAAAAAACCATCCGCCAGAGGGCGGATGGTTTGGTTAATTATTTATTAAAACCAGTTTTTAGTAACCAGGATTTTGTTGTGCTGCTAAAGTTGGATTAACATTAGTTTCCAGAATTGGAATAGGCCATATAAATCTAAAATCACTGTATGGAAGTGCCGCTTGAAATGGACCTGCATAAGGAGTACCAATATTATAAGCTGTTGGCACAGGATGTCCGCTTGGTGCTTTTGCAGGTATTCCAGAAATACCACCAATGGTTTCATGTTGCAAACGATGAATATCCGGCCAACGTCGACCTTCCATCAAGAATTCAATTCTACGTTCTTTGATAATTGCTTGAACCATTAAGGTTTGTGTACTTAAAGTAGATGCAGTATGTGCTTGGGTAGCAGGTGTTGCTAATGCTCTATTTCTAACTAAATTTAGATTTGTTAAAGCATTGGCTAAATCTGGTGCAGGTTTTCTTGCATAGGCTTCTGCCATGTTCAACAAAACTTCAGCATAACGTATTACAGGAGCAGCGTCAGTATAAGTAGTACCATCCTTGTATTTGTTAGTGAACTTTTTGTTTCCATTTGAAAAAACCATTGCATCTGATGATACACTTCCAGTAGTTGTGCCTGTTTGACTTTCAAATCTACGTTTATCATCTGACAACCATTCTGAATCATTCCAAATTATAGGGCTTATACATACTAGTAAACGAGTTTTGTATTGTGAGGCTAAAGCCGCATTAACACCAGGATTATTAGTTGCAGATTGCTCAATTGAAAATATTGATTCCGAATTGTTATAACTATTCAAAAAAGGACCATTTGGACTGGAAGTTAAAGAGTACAAACCATTTAATTTATTTCCTTCAGTAATCACTTTGTCCCAATCACCCATATGCAAATAGGCACGTGTCTTCATAGCAATAGCTGCTTCTTTTGTAGCTCTTGTAATTTTACCATTTCCAGTTCTGGAATTTTTAGACAGCAATTTTGTTTCAGCCTCTGTCAAATCTGCAATAACTTTATCATAACCATCTTTAACTGTACCTCTACCAAGCAAAGCGCCAGCTTCAAGGTTCTCTAAAGTAGTATTAGGAACATCTCTATAAGGAACACCAGGGTGCGTTGCACCTGCAGTAAATTTGTATGGTTTCGAAAAGTGAAATAACAACTCCATATGGGAAATAGCTCTGAAATATAGAGCTTCACCAATGTAATCATTTCCTTTTTCCGCTGAAATTATGCCGGCAGCAACTGCTTTAGTAACACCATCAATAACAATATTTGCTCTGTTGATTAAACGATAAGTATCTACCCAATAATACACATTATTGGCAGTTCCGCCATCGTAGGTGGCTTGATATGTTATTCTATAAAAAGCCTCAAGATTTAATGCATCTTCACCTCTGTTATCCCCTTGCTGAACAAAAGCAGCTCCCCATATATAACCTCTACCAGTACCAGTATACTGTCCTATTGAAGCAGCTTGATACATACCAGTAACCGATAAATCAATTAAGGAAGGAGTTGAAAATGCTGTATTTTCAGAGATACTGGTAAAAGGGTCAACTTCAATAATATCTTCGTTACATGAAGATATTAGAATACCCGTCAATAAAACCGGCACAATAAATGCCAATTTTGCATAATTTTTTAATGATTTAAATATATTTTTCATAATTATAATATTTATCAATTATAGACTCATGTTTATTCCCATAGTAATCACTTTTTGACGAGGATTACCATTCCAATCAACACCTAAAGATTCCATTTCAGGATCTAATCCTGTATAATCTGAAATCATTAATAAGTTTTGTCCTTGAACAAATACTCTTAATTTATCAATTCCGGCTTTTTCTAAAATCGATTTAGGGAATGAATACCCAAAAGTTACATTATCTAACTTTATATAGTCTCCTTTTTCAACGAAACGAGATGAGGCAGCTGCTGTTAAATTGATGAAAGCATCTTTGCCGTTATCAAGTCTTGGAGTCCATCCATCACCTGGGTTTTCAACACTTTGCCATCTTCCTAAAATTTCAACACCGTTGTTTGTAAATCCTTGGTTTAATAAGTTTCTACGAGTTGTGTTATGAATATCATTACCACCGCTAAAACGTATCATAAAGCCAAAATCAAAATCTTTATAGCTCATTTTAGAATTGAATGCCCCAAAATAAGTAGGCAAAACATTTCCAATAATTGCTCTATCAGTCGCCGCCAGTGAAGATGCTTGAGTAATATCAGTTGGGTTAGCAGGGTCAAATACTTTATAATTAGAAGTTGCAATATTTCCTTGAACTAAACTACCATCTTCTTTGAAGTAAACTGGGTTACCATTAGCAGGATTTACACCCCAGTATTTATAACCAAATAAATTATACATAGATTCCCCTTCTCTTAACAAATTATAATTGTCAGCAGATATAATATCACTTCCATCAACCAATTTTTTAACTTCATTACCCACTAAAGATAAGTTAGCATCCACACTCCAATTGAAATTATCGTTATTCACTAAAGTTGCCCCAATAGTAAATTCATATCCATGATTTTCTAAATTACCTATATTTTTAGCAACTTCACCACCAGGATTTGAAGTAGAACCAGGAATACCTAATGAAGGGATTAAAGGCACTCTTAAAATTAAACCATCTTGTTTATTTAAAAAATAATCAAAACCTAATTTAAATTTACCTTGGTACAAACTAGCGTCAAAACCTACGTCAAGCTTTTTACTGGTTTCCCATTTTAATTGGTCATTACCCATTTGGGAAAAAGCGATACCATTGTAATCAGCATATTTATAATTGCTGTATAATCCCAAATAAGGGGTATCTCCAATAGAAACGTTCCCAACCTCAGCATAAGAGGCTCTTAGTTTAAAATCAGATACTACATCAAGTAAAGGTTCCATGAATGATTCTTTAGAGATTGCCCATCCTACAGAAGCACCTGGGAATAGACCCCATTTGTTTGCTTTTGGCAGGTCGGATATACCATCATAACGCATTGAACTTTGTAAAAAATATTTTTCTTTGTAGTTATAGTTTATACGAGCTGCATAAGAAACAAATCCTTTATCAGCCATTGAACCACCTGAAATTTGTGTTGTAACAGAGCCTGTAATTAGGTTTTGATTAAAAAAATCATTTGATAATCCATTACCTCCAGCAAAAAAACTATTCACTCTTTGGCTTTGGAATTCGTTTATTAAAACCAATGCAAGATTATGATTTTCTGCAATAGTTTTGTTAAATGAAAGTACATTTTGCCAGTTCCAACGGGTAGCGTTTTGGAAGTTATTTCTAATTATTCCACCAGAACCCGCTCCATCCCCATGAACAGAATTATAATATAAAAACCCCTCAGTTAATCCTTGGTCAACACTTGCTTGTGCTTTATATTTTAATGAAGGTAAAATAGTAACATCTGCAAATACATTAGCAAGTGTTCTGTTCACTTTAGACTTGAAAACGTTGTTGTCTAAAACGTATACAATGTTTGTAATGTTTGATTCAGCTAATGTTGTATTCTGCCATCTTCCAACAGTTCTAGCGTCAACAAGATCAAAATTATAACCAGAAGGGTGTTCAGGATTATAAATTGGCACGTTTGGATGTTGTCTAATAGCGTTAAAAATATTTCCGGATAAAGAATTCACTCCAGTATTTAAACCGTCATAGTCTGTTTTTGAAATAGAAATATTGGTACCAATTGTTAACCATTTTTTTACTTTTTGGTCAACATTTGCTCTTATTGAATAACGTGTCATATCATTTGGTAAGGTTACACCTTCTTGAGAGGTATACCCTAAAGAGAAATAATAATTGCCTTTATCAGTAGAACCTGACATAGCTAAGTTATGATCTTGCTGGAAAGCATTATCTCTCAATACTGCTTTTTGCCAATTTGTATTAAATTCATCTCCTATAGCCCAAGGAGCTTGGCCAACGTTTGTTCTCTTTTCATTAGAAATAGTTATAAAATCTGGTGTTTCTAGTAATTCTATTAAATCTACTGGAGAAGCAACACCTACATAGTTATTGTAGTTTACTGAAAATTTTCCTCCCTTTCCTTTTTTGGTAGTGATTAAAATTACTCCATTTGCAGCTCTTGAACCATAAATAGCAGTTGCTGAACCATCTTTTAAGATTTCCATAGATTCAATGTCTGAAGGATTAATATCACCTAAACCATTAGAAGAAGCATAACCTCCCATATCACCTGTAAAGATAGGGACACCATCTATAACGATTAACGGATAAGTTCCAGATGAAATTGATCCAATACCTCTAATTCGAATACGAGGAGTTTCTCCAAGTACTCCTGTTTGTTGAGAAACTTGAACCCCTGCAGCCCTACCAGCCAATTGTGATTCAAAACTTGGTGTAGCTAAAGATGCAATTGCATCTCCTTTCACTTGGGAGATAGAACCTGTAACTTCGCTTTTCTTTTGAGTTCCATAACCCACAACCACAACTTCTTCTAGGCTTTGAGCATCTTCTTGCATCACAATATTCATAATGTTTGATGCGCCAACAGTTTGTTCAACTGTTTTCATACCCACAAAACTGAACTGCAATACAGCTCCTGTGTTGGCTCTAACAGAAAAATTTCCATCAAAATCGGTTTGGGAACCAGTTTTGGTGCCTTTAATAAGCACTGTTACGCCAGGTAGCGGTCCGCTTGCATCGGAGACTTTCCCAGTAACAGTTTTTTCTTGCGCAAATGTCACTTGCACAAGCAACGCCAGTAGCAGCGTTAAAAATCCATTTAACTTTGTTTTCATATTATAATTGTTTGAATTAATGATTTTCAAAAATCTTAATAATTTCTTAATATTCCTAATGTTTTTATTAAAGTATTGTGAATATATTAACATAATTAAGTTTATGATATAATATTAAGATGATGATTTTTTTATATGGTTGCGTAGGTGATCATATTTAACATTATTTTTTGCTAAAGTTGAACAATTTTTATTATGGATTTTTTATTTATGGACTTTTTTTGGATTTAAACCAAAATATTTTTAATTAATTGCGATTTTTTTTCAATATGATATTATAATATTTTCTATGGTTTTTTGTCATAATTTTGTAATTTACGCAACTAAAATTATTTAAAAATGAGACTTTTTATTTATATAGGATTTTTATTGGCTATTACAGGCGTAAATTCTCAAAATGGAGATAATCTTCATAAAGAAGATCGTGGGAATATAATAATCTCTCAAAATAGTGTAATTAATGGTAAGAGTTATTTGTTTGATGAATGGAATAAAGGAATGCTGGTATTAAATGACAGTGTTTTTTCTGTGCAGGACTATCTTAAATTTGATGCATTTAAAAATAGCTTATTTATAAAAATGACTGGTGCCGGCAGTGATGTTACTGAGATTATTGAAATTGATGACAAATCTGTTACCGGTTTTTCTATTTTAGAAAAGGACAAAAACATAAAACATGATTTTGTGTGGCTTCGCAAGAAAAATTTTAATGGGGAGGCTGAAAATGGTTTCTATGAGTTGGTTTTTAATTTACAGAACACCAATTATTTCATTAAAAAGAATTCTAAAATTTTATTCGACCGAAATAGGAGTAAAGGAAGCCAGACCATGAACAATTATCCGTTGGAGTACCAAGACAAAATAACCTATTATATTAAAAACAGTGATGGATTGTATGAGGAAGTTGAACTTAAGAAAAAATACATTATTGCTCTTTTGAATATGCATTCGAAAGAAGTGGAGGCTTTTGTTAAATTGAAAAAGGTTAATTATGGGAAGGAAAGCGATGTAATGAAATTGGTGAATTATTATTACTCATTATAAAATGCAACAGATTGCTTTTTCGTTTTTTTTCGTATTCAAAGCATTCATAGATTTTGCATAGAGTAAAATAGAAGACATCGTGTCATTTATTTCTTAATTGGATATAATCTTCATTTTTTTGTTTGATTTAACATATCCTTGAAAAATTATATTGGGTCACTCTAGGCGTGTTTATTAAGACTTATTGTTTGCTGCTGATATTGGATCTGTAAAAATCTACCTTTCGATAATAAGAATCCAAATGATACATTTAAAAGATTTTATAAGTATTTTGAAAAAAGTTTATGTATATTTTTCCTTTGGTGTCATCAGTTTGTTTTTTAAATTGCTTCTTTTTGAAAAAACACACAATTTTAAAATAGCATTTGGTTTTTATAAAAATAAAAAACCCATCAAAATGGAAATTTTGATGGGTTTTTAGATTTAGTGAATTACAACCACTAATTAGGGAGCCAATGTTAAAGTAGCTTCAAAATAAGGCGTTGGCCATCCATAAATCATAATTGCAGTAGCCAATGAAGTGGTAGTGCCCTGCGATAAGTCATATTTTATATATAATTGACCGGTAGCTTGGTTATAAGTTCCGGAGCCATAAACAAAATAATTTGGTTGAACGGCACCGTTGTATGTTGTGGTATATAAAAACTGTTTGGCGATAGTAACCTTTCCAGTTGCATCTATTGACGCAAAAACGTCAGTTTGCACAGTAACTACTTCACCCCACCAATCTAACATCCATCCGGCATTTAAACCTTTAATATACAAACCGTTGCAAATGGCTTTAGTTGATACTTGACTGTCGAAATCTGCATCAATTCCATTCCAGGAAGAATAAGTGGAATACACATAACTTTGGGTTGAAACATCTGTAAAAGTATAGGTATTGCCCACTTTTGTAATTTTAGTCATTACATAGAAGTTTAAATCGCAAATACCCAAGTTGCTGATGGCGGCAGGATAAGAGTAACTGTCACCGTTTATTACCCCTGCTTGGTTAAGCTCTAAACTTAAATCTAAATTTCTAACAATAGTTTTATTAGCTGCATAAAAATCTGCCACCACATAGTATGTGCCATTAGGCGTGTTTGCAGGTAAAACTAAGCTTTCAAAACTACCGCCGTCAGCTTCAAGTATTACATCAGAATTGTTTGGACTTGTTGAAATAAGCAATCGCATATCGGCAAAAGCCGTAGGACTGATTACATTTCCTGAGTTATCAGTTGTTGTGGCAGACATTGCCCAACTAAGGTCAAGAGCTAAATCACCTTCCGTATAATTCAAAATTGTGAATTCCATAAAAACTGGTACAATTGTAGCATTTGATGTTGTGTTATCTCCAATTTGGATCTTCACTTTTTCTGTGGCTTCAATAAGATCGTCGGAAAGAATTTTAATTTTCCCTTTGGCGCTTGTTGCACCAGCAGGAATAGTAATGCTTCCATCAACCGTATAATCGTCTCCAAGTGTGGCGTCTCCGCTAACTTGTGTTATAAATAATTTCACGTCCACTAACTGTACAGTGCTTAAAGTTGCGGTAAATTCATAAACTGAATCATCCTCAATTAAACTCTTGCTACTTACCGACGTTGTTAACGACAATGTTGGTGAAGTAGGCTCCAATGTGCTAAATCCAGTATTATCTTCTTGGTCGCAACTAACCATAAAGAAACTTATGGTTAGGAGCGTTAAGACCCAAGAGATGTTTTTATTTAAATATGTTATCATCTTGTTTATTTTTTATTAATAAAATTAATTAGTCAACTAATTTAATGAGTTTCTCATTAAACTCCCTAGGTCCTGAACCTGAAGTATAATAACCAACTGTTAATTGTAACACATCTTCTCCTGTGGTATCGTTCTTAGTAACTTTATTTGCATTTTCCAAGCATGGATTCAATGCCGTAAATTGATTATTTACCAAACAAGTCATAATTGGATTTCCGTTTAAAGTAACCGCGGCTCCTGCAGGATCAACGCCTAAAATGGTTATTTTACCGGTTGTATTATCTACGGTAAAGTAAAAACTTTGATCAGCCCAAAAAGCCAAACCAACGTGTTTGTAAATATTGGCGTCAACTGACTCAATTACTACGTTGGTGTCATTCCAATTTCCAGAAGGAACACCAATTCTCACATAATTACTTTCAAGAACTTTGTAGACACCTGCATATCTGGTGGATACCGTTGCTTTTGTGCTTGAATAATTAAGTCGTTCACCTTCACTGGTGGTTACATAATAGTCAAATTTCCAATAATCACCAATTTGGTAGTTGCTGTCATTGGCAGATAATGGGCTTCCGTTAGCACCTTTAAGGCCGGCAATCATTTCTGTAAAATTAAAAGTATAATTTACAAAACTGTTTTGGTCTCCTGATACCGGAATGGTTTTAAAATTATCTACAGTATTGGACACAAAGCTTCCGCTGTAAAATGTTTTGGCCACTCTTATACTGGTCGTTTTAACTTCGCCTTGGTATACACGTATGCTGACCGAATAAGGGCCTGGGTTACCAACCACGTAGTTAATGGAAGTGTTCTTAACATCCAACAAGCCACCTCCTTGGATGTTTCCGTCGGGATTGTCAACATTTAAATCAGCATCATTACAAGAAGAAAATGTAATTAATGACAGAAATAAGATGCTTAAAATTTTTATTGCTTTCATATTTTTATTTTAATAGTTAAAATTAATTCATCCACCAAATCTTGGTTGTCAATAAATCTGCTCCTTGCGCTGTCACTGCGGCATCATAATTTGCTTTATTGACGGAACTTTCAGTTGTCGGATAATTATAGCGATACGGAATTTGATTAAAAGCGCCATTTACGGCAGGAGTTAATGCAGGGAAACGTGTTCTTCTCCATTCATTCCAAGATTCTACACCTTGTGAGAACAATGCAATCCAGTTTTGTGTTGCAATTTGTTCCAATGCTTGTGCCGGAGTTGTACTCAAAGCTCTTTCGGCAAGAAATGACGTTATAAGAGCTCCGGACACTTCATTAAATTGTAAAGAAGCCGTGATGCCATTTATGTAATAAGTATTGGCATTTCCAGAGATATATCCTTTTGTGACCGCTTCAGCCATCAAAAACTGCAATTGGGGATAAGACATAAAGAATCCCGGAAGTTCTGGGCGCAAATAAAACTTGCCCAATGCAGATACATTTGTATAGTTATAATCGTCACTTGGAACATCGTTATAGCCGGAAGGTTTACCTCTATAAATACCGTCGGCATTCTTTTGGGCATAAACTGCCAATCGAGGATCTCCAGCGGCAGTTAAAATATCAACCATTTTAGAGTTAATTTTCCATTCGCTTCTTGTTCCATACACAATTGATTCGTATAAAGGATTGGCACTTGGATTGGCGCTTAAATAAACCAATTTGGCATCATCGGCATTGCTTCCAAATAAATTGCCCGCATTAACCAATGCCTGTAATTCTGCAGAAACACTTTTTTTGCCTGATTCTCTCATCAAAACCCTAAATTTTAAAGAGCTGGCAAATTTTTTCCACAAATTTGCATTGCCTTTATATAAAATATCATTTGTGCCGTCAATTGTTCCTGAGGTTCCCAATAAGGAAATGGCTTCATCAAGCATTTTTAAAACACCTGTGTACACTACTTCTTGGCTATCATAAGAAGGGGCGATGTTTCCTTCCGTTGCTGCTTTCATTGCTTCCGTAAAAGGAATCGCGCCATATACGTCAGTTAAAAAAGCATACCCATAAGCTTGCAGCGTCAGTGCAACACCCATCATATTGTTATTTTTTTCTGCCGCTGCGATAGTATGCATGGCATCTGCATCTGCAATAACTACTGAATACCAAGTATCCCAAACGTTTGTTATCACTGATTGACGGGGAATGTATCTTTCCTCATCGTTGTATTGCACTTTAGCAAATTGTTGGGACCAACATGCACCCATATCACCTCCAATAAAGGTGCTATATGAATTGTTTTGGGCGCCTCTAACAACTCCAGGAATAAGCAGGCTTGAAGGCACTGATGTTGGGTTATTAGGATCCTTGTTTATTTCTTCAAAATCACTATCACACCCTACTGAAACCAGTAAGCCAAATAATAATAATGTTATAATTTTAAATCGTTTCATATTTTAATATTTTAGAATTGTTTAGGTTATAGTTTTAATTGAATGTTAAAACCAATACTTCTTGCAGATGGCAATTGACCAAATTCCTGACCTTGGTTAGAGTTCTCATCACTAAAAGAAGATTCCGGATCAATATGAGGAACATTTTTGTGCAAAATTGCCAAGTTACGTCCTACAACCGAAAAACTAACATCAGTAAATAATGTATTTCCAATAAGATTTTTAGGTAATTTGTAAGATATCATAACCTGTCTCAGTTTAACATAAGAAGCATCAAACACGGAACTTTCAACAATACTGTTTGAGTAAGCTCTTTTGTTATAGTCTTCAGCGGTAACCACTACATTATTTGGCACATAACTGCCTCCAACTAACATAACACCATCCCCTACAACTCCTGTTTCTCTACCTGCCAACGTTTCATATAAGACCCCTGCATATCTACCCCAAGTATTTGTCATGGTATAAATGTCACCACCAATTTTAGCGTCAACCAATGTATTTAAACTGAAGTTTTTATAGGTAAATGTGAAGTTAGCTCCACCAGTCCAATCTGGAGTGATATTACCCAATACTTTAGTGCCTGTCGCTATTTTTGGCAATCCGTTCTCATAAATCACTTTGCCATCGTCATTTCTTTGGAAGTAAGTGCCCACGATAGAACCGTAAGGAAGACCTTCCCTTGCTTCTAAAGTCATATTCCATTGACCCCCTAAAACCAAAGATTCCAATCCGCCCAATGAAACTACTGTATTTTCATTTTTTGCAAAGTTAATGTCCAAATCAAATTTAAAGTCTCCTTTATCAACAATAGTTGTTCCTAATTGTAACTCAATACCTTTGTTATTCATTTCACCCACATTTTGTACAGCGCTTGTATATCCGGAAGCAGCGGTAACTTGAACAGGAACAATTAAATCTGTGCTAGTTTGGTCGTAGTAAGTTGCGTTGAAACGTATTTTGCTGTTAAATAACCTAACATCCACCCCAAATTCTGTACCGGTTGTCGCTTCAGATTTAATATTTGGATTATTTAATTGACCAGGTAATAATGCCACTGAATTTCCGCCCCAAGTTTCTGTAGAAAGCGCATACGTTGGTTCCAGACTGTAAGGGTTTAAAGCCCCAATACCTCCAACTTCAGACCATCCGCCTCTCACTTTTAAGAAAGACAAAACCTCAGATTTGGTGTCAATCATATCTGTAATAACCGCACTGGCCGTCACTGATGGATAGAAGAATGAATTGTTGCTGATCGGCAACAAACTGGACCAGTCATTTCTTCCAGAAAATTCTAGGAATAAGTAGTTTTTATAAGAGAATTTACCAAAACCGAACAAACTGTTAATTTTTTGTTCTGAAATTGAGTTTGACACTTGCCAGCTACTTCCGGCTCTCAAGTTACTCACATTGTAAAATCCCGGCAACTGAAGTTGAGGAACAGCCGTATAAGCCAACTCAGATTTTCTGTACATAGAATTTCCTCCTGCACTTATTTCAAAAGCCAGGTCTTCAGTGATTTTTGTGTTATAAGCAGCAATGACTTCAGAATTTGTTTCTGAAAAAAAGCGTGCAGTTTCTTCATAATATCCGTTTGGAGCACTGTTACTTCCAAAAGCCTGTCTGTAATTTTGTCTTGTGCTCCATAAGTTTGTTCCTACTTTACCAGAAATTGAGAAGCTGTCGTTAAACACATAATTTAGCGCAATGTTCCCCACAAGTCTATCTCTGTTATATTCTCTCGTGTTGGTGTCCAATACCCAATATGGGTTGTTTTGGAAAACGGTGTTCCAGTTTATTGGAGTTCCTGCAGCAGCAGTTCCGGCCGGTGACAATGGTAAATTTCTCCAATCTTTTAACGCTTCAAAATCAACGTTTCTACCAGACCAAATCATTTGTTGAACTGGGTTTTCATTGTCGTACCCTTGTGTTACAAAGTTGTCACTTTTAGAACGAGTGTAATTAAAATCAACAGAAGTTGTTAATTTTTCAGACATTGTATAAGTTGATGAACCACCCACTGAAAATCTTCTTAGGTCAGTGTTTGGAACCATCCCTGTTTGATCCATAGATCCAACAGACAGTCTGTATCCAATATTTTCAGCACCACCGGTAAAGGAAATATTATTGTTTAAAGTAATTCCATTTTCATAGAAATCTTTAATGTTATTTGGTTTTGAAACCCAAGGTAATGGGGCGCCACCTACTGTGTAAGAATTCCATTGGGTAAATGCTAAACCCACGTCTAAAGGAGGACCCCAACTTTCATCAACACCACCATCATCGTTTGTGCCATCTATCCATTGGAAAAAATCTTGATTACCGCCCTGTCCGTAAGAATTTTGGAAGTTAGGCAATACCAAAGGAGTTTCAACAGACATTGTGCTGTTAAATGAAATACCTAAACCTGATTTTTTTGAACCAGATTTGGTAATAATTTGAATAACGCCATTTGCAGCCCTAACACCATAAAGTGCAGCAGCGGCAGGGCCTTTAAGTACGGAAATAGATTCGATATCGTCAGCATTGATGTCAGACACACCATTTGGCATATCAGCACCGCCGCCATCGCCTGCATTTCCATAATTTCCACTTTCTAAAGGCACACCATTTACCACATATAATGGTTGGTTATTACCGGTTATAGAACTTGCGCCCCTTAAAACAACCCTTGATGAAGCGCCAACTGCACCAGAACTGTTTGTAATTTGCACCCCAGCCACTTTTCCTGACAACGAGTTAACAATATTAGTTTCTCGGGCTTGGCTCATCTCTTCACCTCCAACTTGCTGAACGGCGTAAGTTGCAGATCGTCTTTCAACTTTTCGGCCAAATCCAGTTACCACAACCTCTTCTAAAGCTTCAGCGCTTTCTTTCATAGTAACGTCAATAATGTTTGACGCCCCAACGGTCCTTTCAGCTGTTTGTAATCCTATAAAACTGTATTGTAATACAGCTCCTGTGGCAGCTCTAATGGAATATTTTCCGTCAAAATCAGTTTGTGTACCTGTTTTGGTACCTTTAATAATAACTGTTACACCAGGTAAAGGACCGCTCGCGTCGGAAACGTTACCCGTAACAGTTTTTTCTTGGGCAAATGATATTTGCACCATAAACGCTAGCAAGAGCGTTAAAAAACCATTAAACTTTGTTTTCATTATATAATTATTTGAATTAATTAGGTCAAAAATCTTAATAATTTGTTAATAAACCAAACTTTTTAGTGTTAAAGTCTTAAAAGATGTTAAAATCTTCTCATTTTTTGCCGAATGGTTTTTGTGTAAAATTAGGAATACCGTAAAATATGCAGTGTTAAATTATGAATAATTTAATAAATTATTTCCATAATAGTTTAAGCGTTTTTGCTTGTATCGCCGGTATTCTTAAAGAATAGGTGCGGTTAATTGCTTTTATAAATAGTGAAAATTAATATTTTAATAATCTATTGGCTGCGCCTTTTAAATTTTTAATAGTAAACAATATTTTTTACCGATAACTTCAAATCTGAAAAAAACAAAATTTATTCCTATTATATATACTGTTAATTTAATTAGAAAAAATAAAATATATTCATATTTGATTAAGAAGAAAATAATTGTACATTTGCAAACTCTTTTAAAAGAGCATAATATATTAAAAGTAATTTATAACAAAATTTCAGTATGCCAACAATTTCGCAATTAGTACGAAAAGGAAGAACCAAAATAACTAAGAAGAGTAAATCGGCTGCTTTAAATTCATGTCCTCAACGAAGAGGAGTGTGTACACGTGTTTACACCACAACACCAAAAAAACCAAACTCAGCGATGCGTAAAGTAGCAAGGGTTAGGTTAACAAACGGTAATGAGGTGAACGCTTACATTCCTGGAGAAGGACATAATTTACAAGAGCACTCGATAGTATTAGTTAGAGGTGGAAGGGTTAAAGATTTGCCGGGAGTTAGGTATCATATTGTACGTGGTGCATTAGATACTGCAGGTGTTGACGGTAGAACGCAACGTCGCTCTAAATATGGCACAAAAGCCCCTAAAAAGTAATTTAAAAACTTTAATGTAAAGACATGAGAAAAAGAGCAGCGAAAAAAAGAGTGCTTTTACCAGATCCAAAATTTAACGATCAATTAGTGACTCGTTTTGTGAATAACTTGATGTGGGACGGTAAAAAATCTACGGCTTTCAAAGTGTTTTACGATGCATTAGACATTGTAG
>JAUYUA010000079.1 GCA_030694935.1 Lutibacter sp.
TATTTCAACAAGGGGTTAAAACCCCTTGTCAATATTAATGCTGCTATTTCAACAAGGGGTTGTAACCCCTTGCCAATGTAATTGCTGCTCTTTTAACCCCTTGCCAATATTAATGCAGCCCTTCCAACAAGGGGTTTAAACCCCTTGACAATATTAATGCAGCGCTTCCAACAAGGGGTTTTAACCCCCTTGACAATATTAATGCAGCCCTTCCAACAAGGGGTTAAAACCCCTTGCCAATATCATTGCTGCACTTCCAATAAGGGGTTTTAACCCCTTGACAACAAAATAAACATTGAGTTGGGGATTGCCCTTCGACTCCGCTCAGGGTAAAAAAAGCCCGACCTGCCTGCCAACTGGCAGGCAGGAAACTCCCAAAATATTATTTGACTTAAATTGCTTTTGTTTAAAACATTTAAACACGAATATTTTAAGCCTTCATAATTTTTTAACTCATTTTTGGCTATAAATTGACATCAATATTTTTTGCGAAGAAATAATTAATGATAATTTCCTTTAACAAGAATAGATTACTTTGCTATAAATCTGTTAGTTATGTTATTTTAAATTGATTTTAAATTTAGACTTATTAAAAATAATTTTAAATCATAGGGAAATAACCCTTAAAAGGCGGTACTTTTGTTGGTCATAAAACCAAAAAGTTTGTCCATAACAGCCACAGAATTAGAAGAGAGAAAAGCCGGTAAAGATTTATACAGCTACCAAAAAGAAGCAATCAACAAAATTTTTAAATGCTTTGAGGATAAGCCGGATGATTACCATTTGTTATTCCAATTGCCTACGGGTGGAGGAAAAACAGTGATCTTTTCTGAAATTGTGCGACAATATTTGAAGCATCACAACAAAAAAGTATTGGTTTTAACACATCGGATTGAATTGTGCAAGCAAACTTCGACCATGCTTACAGAATTTAACGTTAACAATAAAGTCATCCACAGCAAAGCAAATTTAGACGATCAGGAAAATTATAGTTGTTTTGTGGCGATGGTGGAAACTTTGAATAACCGTTTAAATGACGACAAACTTGATATTTCTGATATTGGTTTGGTGATTATTGATGAAGCTCATTACAATTCCTTCACAAAACTCTTTAAATTTTTCGACAAATCGTTTTTTTTGGGCGTTACCGCAACGCCATTAAGTTCGAATATGCAATTGCCAATGAACGACAATTATGATGAATTAATTGTTGGGGAAACGATAGAATCTTTAATTCAAAATGAATTTTTATCGAGCGCAAAAACATTTTTATACAATGTTGGCTTAACTTCCCTTGTGGTTGGCGCCAATGGCGATTATACGGTAAAATCATCCGAAGATTTGTACTCCAACAATGATATGCTGGGCAAATTATTGTCGTCTTATGAAGAGCATTCCAAAGGAAAGAAAACATTGATTTTTAACAATGGAATCAGCACTTCGCTACACGTTTATGAAATGTTTAGGGCGGCGGGTTACACCATTGCGCACTTGGACAATACAGCCACAAAAAAGGAAAGGGAACTCATTTTAAAGTGGTTTAAAAAAACGCCAAATGCCATTTTAACTTCGGTAAGTATTTTAACCACCGGTTTTGATGAACCTACAGTTGACACTATTATTTTAAACAGGGCCACAAAATCGCTGACGTTATATTATCAGATGATTGGCCGTGGTTCTCGTATTTTAAAGACTAAAAACACGTTTAACGTGATTGATTTGGGAAATAATTTCCATCGATTTGGTCCGTGGGGCGCCGATTTAAACTGGCAAAGCATTTTTACTTCACCCAATTATTATTTGGACAAATTACTGAATGATGAAGAATTGGAAAGCAATTTTGAATACCAAATGCCAAGTGAGCTTCGGTCCGAGTTTTCCAACTCCCAAACGGTTCATTTCGACATTAAACAAACCTATAAAGATGCCGTTAAAATTGGGGAATCTTCAAAAGTTGTTTTGGAACGTTCCATTGCGCAACACGCCAAAATTTGTGTTGAAAACAGCGAAGATGTTTACGACGCTTTAATTTTGGCCAATAAATTAGGGGAAGATATTGAATACAGAATTCATCATTATACCAAATGCATCAGCAAAAGCACCACAAATTTTGCAGATTGGCTTAAAGACGATTACGGAAAAAAACTTCGTTTGTATTTACGCGATAATTTCGACACTGTTTTTGAAGAAGTTTATGGCCGTCCGCCAGAAGATTAATTTATTTCCTGAATATTGATTTTAGCCAAATTTCTTCTGATAAACAGTTTTTTCACTGGATAATTTTATCTGGGGATTTTTTGTTCTTGATTATTTTCAGCTTCATTCCAAATACATTTATGATTTATTTATCTGATGAAAAAATAATTCACAAAAGATAAAAAAAATACTTACTTTTAATTCCCCTCTATTTTCAAATCAAAATAAATTTTAACTAACTACAAAAATTATGAAAAAATTGTCATTATTATTTTTCTTGCTGATTGTTGGACTTCAAAATCAACAAGCGCAAACTTTTGAATTTAAGGCTAGCGAAATCAATATTCCGTATGAGCGATTTGTATTGCCAAACGGATTAAAACTACTGGTATATGAAGATCATAAAGCGCCAATTGTGGCTGTTAATGTTTGGTATCACGTAGGTTCTAAAAATGAAAAACCCGGCAAAAGTGGTTTTGCTCATTTGTTCGAGCATTTGATGTTTAATGGAAGTGAAAATTTCAAAGATGATTATTTTCAGGCTTTGGAAAGAATTGGAGGAACCGATGTTAACGGAACTACAAATTCAGACAGAACCAATTATTTTCAAAATGTTCCTGTAGCTGCATTGGATCAGGTTTTATTTCTGGAATCTGATCGCATGGGACATTTATTAGGCAATATTGACCAAGAATTGTTAGATGAACAGCGGGGCGTTGTACAAAATGAAAAAAGACAGGGTGAAAATAATCCTTACGGAAAACAATGGGATTTGCTTACTAAAGCAATGTACCCAAAAGGGCATCCATATTCTTGGACGGTTATTGGGGAAATGGAAGATCTAAATGCCGCTTCAGTATCAGATGTTCATGAGTGGTTTAAATCTTATTATGGCACTGCCAATGCGGTAATTGCGATTGCCGGAGATGTAAATCCACAGGAAATTTACGCCAAGGTTTTGAGTTATTTTGGAGACATTCCATCAGGGCCAACTATTGAAAGACAAGAAGTTAATATCCCTGTCCATAATGGAGACACTTATCAAGTTTACGAAGACAGGGTTCCTGAAACTAGAATTTTATTTGCGTGGAATTCACCCGAATTGGGAAATAAAGAAGATGTGCAATTTGATTTAATTTCAGCTATTTTATCAAGTGGAAAAAATTCTAGATTGTATAAAAAACTAGTATATGAAGATCAATCAGCCAGTTCGGCAGTTTCTTTTCAGGCTTCCAGTGAAATTTCCAGTAATTTTATAACTTATGTGAATGTAAAACCTGGCGGCAATGCTGAAATTGTGAAAGCTGCTTTATTGGCTGAATTAGACAATTTTATAAAAAATGGCCCTACTGAAGCGGAATTAAAAAGAGTGAAAGCTTCTTATTTTGCTAATTTTATAAAAGGACTGGAACGTATAGGCGGTTTTGGGGGAACTTCAGATATTTTGGCTTCTAATGAAACTTTTTTTGGTGATGCATCCAATTACAAAACCACCCTAAAATATGTGCAAGATGCAACCATAGAAGACCTTAAAGCTACAGCCCAAAAATGGCTAACCAAAGGAAAACACATTTTGATTTGCAATCCTTTTCCCGAATTTGGCGTTGTAAAATCCACTGTCGACAGAACAAAAATTCCATCAGTGGGAACACCAAAAAGTGCTAATTTCCCTGTTTTGGAGCGTGCTAAACTATCTAACGGTTTAAATATTATTTTAGCAAAAAGAGAAGGTGTGCCAACAATAGTAATGAATCTAATGGTAAATGCCGGGTACAAATCGGATCATATTTCTAGTCCGGGCACCGCTGCATTGGCAATGAATTTATTGGATGAAGGAACAAAGGAACTTAATTCATTGCAAATCAATGAAAAATTACAATTGTTGGGCGCTAATTTAAGTTCTTATTCAGATCAGGATATTTCCAATGTATATATGAATACTTTAAAGCCAAGTTTCGATACCAGTTTAGCCCTTTTTTCAGATGTTATTTTAAATCCGGCTTTTCCTCAAAAAGAATTTGAAAGGTTGAAAACAGAACAGATAAATGGCATTAGAAATGAGAAGTCACAACCAATAACGATGGCTTTAAGGGTAATGAATAAATATCTTTATGGCGAAGGGCACCCATACAGCAATCCATATACTGGATCAGGTTACGAATCAACAGTTGAAAAATTAACCAGAGAAAACATTGTTAAGTTTTATGATACTTGGATGAAACCTAACAATGCAACTTTAGTTATTACCGGCGATATTGATATGAAAGAACTTAAATCAAAATTGGATAAATCATTGGGTAAATGGAAAGAAGGAAATGTACCTTCCATTGTGTTTAACAAACCTGCTGTTAATACTAAAAATACATTGTATTTGATGAATAGGCCGGAATCTCAACAATCGGTTATTATTGCAGGACACCTTACTGAAAAATATGGTGCTTTTTCAGAAATTGCTTTGGAACAAATGGTAAGCATTTTAGGAGGCGATTTCACGTCAAGAATTAATATGAATTTGAGGGAAGACAAACATTGGGCGTATGGTGCAGCAGGATTTGTAATGGATGCACAACAAGAACGTCCGTTTTTATTATATGCACCGGTACAAACCGATAAAACAGCTGAGTCCGTTAAAGAACTTCGAAAAGAAATATCGGAATTTGTAACTACCAAACCAGCTACTCAGGCAGAACTGGATAAAGTAAAAACCAATCAAGTACTGAAATTACCGGGACAATGGGAAACTAATGGCGCTGTAAATAGTTCGCTTTATAATTTGGTAAAATATAACTTGCCCGATGATTATTATCAGAAATATGATGCAAATGTTAGGAGTTTGTCATTAAATGAATTACAAAGCGTAAGCAAAAAAGCAGTAAAACCAAATGCAGTAAATTGGTTTATGGTTGGTGATAAAGAAAAGATTTCCAACAAGTTAAATGAATTAGGTTTTGACAACATCATAGAAATTGATGCAGACGGAAATCCTATTAATCAGATAATTAATGCTAAAAAGGATATGGATATTAAACAGTAAATTGAAGAAAAAAAATAAATTTTAAAATGAAGGAAGCCGTCTCAATACTTAAAATCGAGGCGGTTTTTTATTTCTAAAATATAACAAAAAACTTTGGCTAAAATGTCACTTTAATTAGCTGTACTTTTGCAACATGGCAAACAACATTAAAGAACAGCAACATATTTTAGACAAATTGAGCATTGAAAAACTCAATGAAATGCAGCAAGAAGCTGAAATTGCAATCAACTCCAACAACAATATCATTTTATTGTCTCCAACCGGAACCGGAAAAACGTTGGCTTTTTTGTTGCCAATTATTAAAGCATTGGATGCTGATTGTGTTGAAGTTCAGGCATTGATTATTGCGCCTTCCAGAGAGTTGGCCATTCAAATTGAGCAGGTTACACGAGAGATGGGAACAGGTTTTAAAGCCAATGCCGTTTATGGCGGACGCCCATTTTCAAAAGATAAAATTGAATTGAACCATTTGCCTGCCATATTAATCGGTACACCAGGAAGAATTGCAGACCATTTAAGAAGAGGCACTTTTTCAACTAAAAACATCACCACATTGGTGCTGGATGAATTTGACAAATCGCTGGAAGTTGGGTTTGAAGAAGAAATGAAAGAAATCATTTTAGCCTTGCCAAAGGTGAATAAACGTATATTGACTTCGGCTACCCAAGCGCTAAAAATTCCGAAATTTGTGGGATTGAACAATCCGGCTACCATCAATTATTTGAAGGAAGATGGGGGAGAAGCGCCACTTTTAAAAATAAAAACCATTATTTCTCCAACCAAAGATAAATTGGAAACACTGGTAAAAACGCTTTGCCATATAGGAAATGAGCCCGCCATTGTTTTCTGTAATTTTAGGGATACCATTGAAATGGTGAGTGATTTTTTGAACGACCAAAAAATTGAGCACGGCTGTTTTTATGGCGGAATGGAACAAAAAGACCGGGAAAAAACTTTGATAAAATTTCGTAATGGCACACATCAGGTTATTGTGGCTACAGATTTGGCGGCCAGAGGATTGGACATTCCCGAAATAAAATATATTATCCATTATCAGTTGCCTTTAAAATTGGATGAGTTCACGCACAGAAACGGCAGAACGGCCCGTATGAACGCAAAAGGGACTGCCTACGTAATCCAGTGGGAAAAAGAAAAAAGATCTGAATTTACGCCAGATACTGCTATTGAAATCCTTCAAAACAAACCCACGCCAAAAACTTCCAAATGGGAAACCTTGTATATTTCAGGCGGAAGAAAAGACAAGATTTCAAAAGGCGATATTGCCGGATTGTTTATAAAACAAGGAAAGCTCAGCAACGACGAATTGGGAATTATTGAGCTCAAACAAGATTGTGCTTTTGTGGCCGTTCCTGCGTTAAAAGCAATCGAACTTATTAAAATACTGAATAACACAAAATTGAAAAATAAAAAAGTGAGAATTGCTATTGAATAATTTGGTTATTTTTACTTTAATCTTATCCTATTCAATTAAATTTGAAAAAAGACAGAATTCAAAACCCAATAATCACAAAACAATACAATTTCATCTTATGCAACAATCAAAAGTATCCATCATAGATTTTGAGGAAAAATATACAAACGATTTTACACAGCTTAATTTTGAATGGCTTGAAAAATATTTTTATATTGAAGAATACGATAAAAAAGTGTTGTTAAATCCGCAAAAACACATCTTGCAGGATGGCGGCCATATTTTATTTGCACTCATAAACGAAAAAGTGGTTGGCACCGTGGCTTTGATAAAAAGGGAAAATGGCGTATTTGAACTTTCCAAAATGGCGGTAACCGAAGAATATCAAGGTCTAAGAATAGGTCAAAAACTAATGTACGCATGTATTGATTATGCAGGAAAAACTGGAGCTAAAAGACTATTTTTAGATTCGAACACAAAATTAAAGCCGGCCATTACGCTCTATAATAAGGTTGGATTTAAGGAAATTCCTGTTCCAAAAGATACGCCGTATGAGCGTTGTAACATTAGAATGGAGTTGTTTCTGTAAACGTTTGGTATTTTTTAAGATCATAATAATTCAGAATAGACCTTTAAAAATAATTAAAAACCATAAATCGTTGCGCATAATTATTAAAAACAAATTACGCGCAACGGGTAAGCTTTAATATATTTTATAGTTTTCCATTTTTATTGCCCCAATACCAGCCTTCCATAATTGTTGGTTATATTCTGGGATAGCTGAATTAATTAATATATTGGCTCTCTTATTTAAATTCTCCCATTGGATATCAAGTTCAGCCTTTCTTTCAATAGATGATTTATTTACACGAGGAATACTGCTTTCGGTTTGATTTATTAAATATATGTACTCCGCAGTAAATTTATTTTCAAAATTCTCTAAATCATCATAGGCTTTCGATTTGCGTTGAACCATTTCTTCATCCCAAGCTGTAAGCAGTGCAATTAAATCATTACCAGATTTAACTAAAACTTCGTGCCTTTTTTCCTTATTTAACAATAAAACCAACTCCTTAATCTGGTCTTGTGCTTTCTTTAAAAAATTGACTTTATGATGCATTTCAGTCAGTGATTGTTCCATTGCCCTCATAAAAAAATCATAAGTCTCATATTGGTTTTCTTTGGTTTCATAAAGTGGGTTTTTTACGATTTCCACATTTGTTGAAAATATGTCATTTCCAACTTTTAATTGTGCCTGATAATTGCCTGGAGAGACCATATGTCCATTATAATTAGCCTCCATATACATGTCAGGAATTCCAGGCATAATTGGAAAGCGCATATCCCAAACAAAACGATTTAAACCATCATTCTTAGTCAAGGTTGGAGCAGGAGGAGAACCTCCATCCCATTTTTTAAATATGGAATCTTTAATTGAACTAAAAGAACGGATTAATGTTCCTTTTTCATCTTTAATTTGTAATGAAACTTCTAAAGAATCAGCTATTTTCGGAAGTTCATAATAAAATACAACGCCATTTGCAGGATTAACACCTGAAAATGGATTGGTACCTTTAAATTCATCCGAATTGCTATTTAATTTACTTCCCCAAGAACCGTAGACCGCAGGTTCTGGTTTATAAATTTTAACCTTATCCTTGTTAAGTTGGTATTGTTCTAAAACAGCAAGATCGTCTAAAATCCAAAAAGATCTACCCGAGGTTGCCACTAATAAATCACCCTTATGAACCATTAAATCTGTGATAGGCGTTACTGGCAAATTTAATTGAAGAGGTTGCCAAGCGGAACCACCATTCCATGAGATATACATTCCGGTTTCAGTACCCGCATATAATAAATTTTTCCTTGAAGAATCTTCCCTTACAACTCTAGTAAATGCACCATAAGGAATACCTGAGCTGATATTGGTCCAATTTTCACCATAATCAGTAGTTTTATAAATTGCAGGCGTAAAGTCATTAAACTTGTATCTGGTTGTTGCAATATAAGCGGTTGCAGGATCATGAGGAGAAACTTCAATAGCGTTAATAAGACATTCTTTCAATCCCTTTGGGGTTATATTTTTCCAATGATCACCACTGTCTCTTGTAATATGAACAAATCCATCATCACTACCAGTCCAAATTACTCCTTTTTCATTAGGTGATTCAATAATATAGCTTAAAGTGCCATAATTTTCGGCACCCACGGCTTCATTTGTATAAGGGCCTCCACCTTTTCCTTGTTTCTCATCATTATTACGTGTTAAATCAGGCGAAACAGCTGACCAAGTTTCACCCATATCTTTAGTTTTTAAAACCATTTGAGCACCATGATAAAAGGTATTTTGCTCATATTTTGACCAAATAATTGGGGCGTTCCAATTAAAAAGATATTTCATATTTCTAGCTTCTCTGCCCAAATATTGAATAGGTGCTTCCATAATATTTGTACTCGATTTGGATTCCATATCTAAAGACTCAATGGTACCCAAATAGCTTCCTCCTAATACATATCTTGGATTATCTGGATTAAATGCAAGAAAGGCGCTTTCGCCACCAGCTGAATATGTCCAATCTTGTTGTGTAATTTCAGATCTGCTAAGGGATAGGCTTGCAATTTTAACCGAAGTATTATCTTGCTGTCCGCCATATAAATTATATGGAAATAAATTATCAGCATTAATTCTATAAATTTGTGCCGTTGGCATATTGTCTTGTTTTGACCAATTTTTGCCGTTATTAAACGAAATAAAAGCGCCACCATCATCGGCTATGGCCATATTTGTTGATTTTTTTGGATTAATCCATAAGTCATGAAAATCACCATGGGTACCTTCTATTTCTTCCCATGTTTTTCCTCCATCAATTGACCTGTAAGCTGATGCACTTAATACATAAACGGTATTTTCATTATTGGGATCGGCAAAAACTTTGGTATAGTACCAAGCTCGTTGCGTTAGCTTATTTTCTTTGCTGACTTCAGTCCAATTTTCACCAGAATCATTAGACACAAACAATCCGCCTTGGTCTTTATTGCTGTCGCTTTCCACTAAAGCATATACTTTTTCAGAATTAGAACGACTTACAGAAATAGCCATTTTACCTTTTTCTTTTGGAAGTCCTTTAATTATTTTAAACCAAGAATCCCCTCCATCTGTTGATTTATACAAGTCACTGCCATCGCCACCGCTAATAATTTCCCAAGGTTTACGTTGGTGATGCCACATAGCTGTATAAAGTACTTCAGGATTATTCATATCCATTGACAAATCAGAAGGTCCGGTTAAATCATTTACATATAAAACATTTACCCAACTTTTGCCTCCATCGATAGATTTATAAATGCCGCGTTCTTTGGATGGAGCATATAATGCGCCTTGTGCAGCTACAAATACAATATTAGGGTTAGTGGGATTTATCACAATTTTAGAAATGTGATAAGTTTTATCCAAACCTACTTTTTTCCATGTTTTGCCGGCATCAGTAGATTTATACACGCCATCACCAGAAGATGTCATTACACCTCTTACGGCATGTTCTCCCATACCGCAATAGATTACATTTGGATTCGATTCTGAAACTGCAACTGCGCCTACAGAACCTGTTTTAAAAAAACTGTCTGATATATTTGTCCAAAGTTGGCCTGCATCTTGTGTTTTCCAAAGTCCACCGCCGGTAGTGCCCATATAATAAGTTAATGGATCACTGATATCACCGCTAGTTGTGACAGATCGGCCGCCACGAAAGGGACCAATATTGCGATATTTAAGCGGTTTAAAATAAGTGTTAGCTTCTTGGGCAATTGAGAGGCTTAAAACAAAAAAGCTTAAAACAAAGGAAAAAAAGTATTTCATAAGGATTAAAATAGATTAATTAATTCCAAATATATAGATTTCCTGCTTTAATTAAATTAAATATTGTTATTTTATTATGATAGTTCAATATTCAAAATATCAAAGTAAAATTATCATTAATGCCTTCTTTCAAGGTATTAATGATAGATAAAACAGGTAGTTATTGGCATTTCCAAAACTGAAAAAAAACAGAAACCTGATCAAAGATTATTTTTGATTCAAACATAAAATTAACTACGTTCACCACATGCCATATAAGGTTAATCTTGTTGATTTTCTTAAAAGTTTAAAAAAAAAATTTAAGAGAAAGAAAACACTGTTCACTGTTTCTCACAGATTAGTTAATTGTTGAAAGTTATTTATTTTTTAGGCTAAAGACTAATTACCTTTGCATAAATTAATTTTATGTCAAAACAATTCTCCGATTTAGGAATTTCAGCATCGTTGCTTAAAAGTTTATCCGATTTAAATATAGCTGTACCAACAGAAATTCAGGAAAAAACAATTCCGGTTTTACTGACAAAAACCGATGATTTTGTGGGTTTGGCAAAAACAGGAACCGGAAAAACCGCGGCATTCGGATTGCCATTATTGCAATTGATGGATTTAAATAACCAACATATTCAGGCCGTTATTTTAGTGCCTACCAGGGAATTGGGTCATCAAATTTTTAGCAACATGCAAGCGTTTGCCATGTATTTACCTGAAATTTCTATTGCGGAAGTTTGTGGCGGAATTCCCATAAAACCACAAATTGAACGCTTGTCGAACACCACACATATTGTGATTGCAACGCCCGGACGTTTAATTGATTTGATCAAACGCAAAGCGATAGACATAAAACTTGCCAATTATTTGGTGCTTGATGAAGCCGATGAAATGGTGACTTCCCTAAAAGAAGGTTTGGATGAAATTGTCGCCGAATTGCCAAAAAAGAAGCGGACTTTTTTATTCTCCGCAACTTTGCCGGGAACCATCAAACAATTGGTGCAAAACTATATGTCCAAACACGTAATTATGGTGAGTGCTGATATGGAAACTGTCGGAAATCAGGCAATTGACCACGAATACGTGGTGGTTGAACCTATTGAAAAATTAGATGTTTTGATGCATTTTTTGACTTCAAAAGAAGGAGAACGCGGCATTATTTTTTGTAAAACCAAAGCAGCTGTTAATAAATTGGCTAAAAACTTGGCGATCAACCGATTTTCTTCCGGAGCATTGCACGGAAGTTTATCGCAACCCATTCGCGACCGGATTATGGGGCAATTCCGCGAAGGTTTTATCCATATTTTGGTGGCTACAGATTTGGCAGCCAGAGGTATAGACGTGAAAGAAATATCTTATGTGGTGAATTACCATTTGCCCGATGTTGCCGAATTGTACGTTCATAGAAGCGGAAGAACCGCCAGGGCAGGAGCAAAGGGATTTTCCTTAACGGTGATTCAGCAGGAAGAAATTGAGAAATTGAAGGAATTTCAGGAGGAATTGGGCATCGAATTTAAGGAATTCAAAAAACCTGACGCAGATAGCATAGAAGAAAATAATATGGTTTTATGGGCAAAACAGCTCTTTAAAACCAAACCAGACCACGAAATTCCAGCTATTTTAAAAGACAAAATCAAAACGGTGTTTCATCATTTAACAAAAGATGAACTGATTGAAAAAATGATGGCCAACTATGTGTTGAAACATAAAAACGATAATTTTACAAAATCAATTCCATCATGATATCAGAGGTGATAAATTTATTGTCTGAAATTGGGATTTCATAAAATCCAAGTTTTTTATATAGCGTTATTGCTTCTTTTAGCTTTTTATTAGAATGAAGTAATAGTTTTTCCGCCTTGTTTTTTTTGGCAATTTCAATGCAATGAAGCATCAATAATTTTCCAATTCCTATTTTTTGAAAGTTTTTAGTAACACCCAATTTTAAAATCTCATACGTTTTTTCATTGATTTTTTCTAAGGAAGCAGTACCGATTATGGCATCTCCATATTTTGCCATAAAAATATACCCTCCTTTATCCAAAATAGTTTCTTGTGGATTATTCAACACAATTTCATCAGCTTCTTCTAATAAATTATATTCATTTAACCATTCAAGAGATAGTGAAATGAAATCTTTTTGGAATATTGGATCGAAAGGAATAATAGCTATTTTTGTCATTTTGTATTGCTTTCCCTGTTGGGGACTTTAGTTATTCATTTAAGGAATAATTAATTGGCAGTGCTGCTCTTCAAGCTTTTTTTGAAGGCTTTTTACTTTTTCTTTCTGTATGGACAGAAATACAAATGTAGTGAAATTAAGGGCGAAAATTTACGGGTTCTTATTAAGTAATTCAGTAATTTTAGCATTTAGCCTATTTTAATGTTGAAGTTTGTACCTTTAAATAAATTAATCACTTGAGATAATTATTAGAAACCCATTAAATGAAAATAATCACTTTAACCGTAAATCCGGCTTTAGACAAAAGCGCCAAAGTGGATGGTTTGATTCCCACCCAAAAATTAAAATGCCATTCCATCCAGTATCAACCAGGCGGTGGAGGCATTAATATTTCCAGGATGCTAAAAAGACTGGGTACAGATACTACTTGTATTTTGACTTCAGGAGGTGATACCGGAAAATACTTGAAGGAATTGTTGGTTAAAGAAACCATTCAGCCAGAAATTATTCCGGTAAAAGATTGGACAAGAGAAAACCTTTCGGTGGTTGATACGCAAAGCGACTTGCAATATCGTTTTGGAATGCCCGGAAACAAATTGAGTAATAAAGAACTCGATGTTATTAAGAATCTTTTATCAGAAAAAGTGAATTCAGATGATATTTTGGTGCTTAGCGGAAGTTTGGCTGAGAATATGCCTGCCGATTATTATGCCCAATTGATAAAATTATTCAACGATAAAAATGTAAAAATAATTGTTGACACTTCGGGTACGGCATTGAAAGAGGCATTAAAAGAAAATGTATTTCTAATAAAGCCTAATCAAAGGGAATTGGCGCAACTTGCAGGAAAAGATTTTTTATATACTGCTGAACAAGAGGCGATTGCCACAGAATTGGTAAAATCGAACAAAGCCCTATATGTGGTTGTTTCTTTGGGAGCCAGAGGCGCTTTTTTAGCTTGTGATGAGGGTGTTTTTTACAAATCTACGCCTTCTGTGAAGGTTAAAAGCACCATTGGCGCAGGCGACAGCATGGTGGCCGGATTAATTTATGGCATTCAAAATAATTTTCCGCCAGAAAAAATATTGAAATGGGGCGTGGCTTGCGGGGTTGCAACGACTATGAGCGAAGGAACAAATTTGGGATCCAAAGAAAATATAGACAAAGTACTGGAATTGATGAAGTAACAGTTGCTTAAAATTTGATTTACTGATTATAAATTATTTGTAAATAACTGTTCTTGGTTTTCCAAAATCAAAATCTTGCAACCCAAAATCGTTCGTTCCAAAAGAATTGGTCTTAAAAATATGATTACCTTGCCCGGGAATACTTGGGTAAAATGAAATGGAAAATTGAAAGGAGTTGAATACCAAATAATCATTGTTGATCATTACGCCAATTCCAATAGATGAAAACAACCTGCTTTTTGTGAATCCGATATTTTCATTTCCAAGCATTGCGGCTGTATAATTGAAAAAAGGATTTATTCTGAAACCAATAATGTTCCAAGGCGAGTAAAGTTGTGTTTGCAATGAAAGAACGAATTTTTTTGTGCCATAAATAGCGCTGTCAAACCCATTGATTCCCGCACCATTATCACCCTGAAAACCTGCTCCATAAGTTCCTTGAAATGGAACATTTTCATTGAGGGCCAAATAGTCTCCAACCGATTTTAATCTGTTATTTCCTATGATAATCTGCGGTTTTATAAATTGTCTCATTTTCCATTTCTTTCCTAATTCAACCAAATTGGTGAAATAATTTGCCTGAAACGAAAGCGCAGATTGTTCCGTTTTAGATGCGTTGAAAAAGGTGCCATATTCAAAATTGGTGCTTAAATAGCCCCAACTGTGATAATTTCCGAATGAAGCCCTGGCGCCAAGATACCATCTGCCGGTATTGTTTTTTAGTTGATAACCTCCTGTGATTCCATATATTCTGCCCACTGGGACATTTTCAATAATGCCATAATTATACAAAAATTGTTCTTCAACAAATTGCCGGGAACTAATTCCGATGCCACCTAAATAAAAGGTTTCTCCAGAATAAAAATTGATGCTGTCATAGTCAACAGTCGGACTTTCCTTGAACTGTACATTTAACAATCTGGTTGAAAATACCAAATTATTGGCACTGTGCCTTGTGATTTTGTCCTTAAAAATAGGGAAGGAAATACCTCCCCAAATATCCTGTGACCTGTATTTCAAATTTTGGTTATTGTATTGCAGTTGTGCATTTTGAAGGGAGTCAATTCTAAATTGATCATCAATATAAACACCTCCGGCCCAGCGTGTAAAAGGTGAATAAAAAGTACGTTCAATATTTAAACTTTTGCCAAAATGATTGTTTAACTCCGTATGATAGATGGCAGTTGTTTTTATAAAAGTGTTCTTAATGTTTGGAATTTCATACTTCATGCTGTATGCGCTTTTTCCGTCTTCAAAACGCTTTGAAAATTGGTTGTAAAATTCGTGGCCAGTTCCCAAAAAATTTCTTTCTTGAAGTCCTAGGCTGGTTTTTGAAGAAGTGATTGATCCTTTGGGAATTGAACTCCAAGTGTCTAAAACCCTAATGTAAACATCCACAGAATCAGTATTTTGAGTGATTTGCTTTACTGTAATTTTTACATCACGCACATATTTCTGTTGCCTTATTAAACGCTCCGATTCACGTACCAAAAGCGTGTCCAACGGTTTGTTTCTGGAAAAAAGCAATAAGTTTTTTATGGCTAGTTTACGTGTGGTGACATGAATTCTATTCCCCGATTTTTCAGCCCAATTTCTAGCTTTTTTTGTGGTATCTGAAACAGAAAACCCAAATGGATCTAAGGTTTGGATATTGATATTTCGTATAATTTTTCCTTCAATATTTTTATGGATTTTTTGTTTTGGCTTTTTTTTAAGTACGGCTTTATTTATTTTTACCGGTTCAAAAATCAACCTATGAAACATTTTTGTAAACTTTCTTTTCTTTGAATACTTTTCAATTTTTTCATACATTTTTGTCGAATCTTGTTTTACAGTTTTTTCCTGTGAAAATCCGATATTGAAGCACAATAATGCCGACAGAAAGAGATAAAATTTGAATCTGGAGTTCATATGTTAATCACTAAGATAAAAATGTATATAAAAAATCTTATAACAATCTGATATTTAAAAAATATTGATAAATTAGAAATGAATTCGATATAATAGTTCTGCCTTAAAAACAATGCCTTTTTCAAAATTTGTGTTTAATTGGGTTCGGTTATCTCCAATATAAATGGAACCTAGATTCATGCCAACTTTATCATCATTATCAAATACTTTATAAGTTCGGCCAATGGTATAACCTACCTTGGTTTTGGCAATTAAAGATTTTGTCAAATAAAATTGCAAGTACGTATACAATTCATTTGAACTTCTCGCAACATATTGTCCATTAGGGATATAGTTTGATTCATGTAAATTATAACTCGTAGTCATTCCGTCGAAATTAATTCCTAAAACGGTATTTTCAGCCAGTCGGTAATTAAAGTCAACTTGTCCCGGCAACAGTAAAGTTGATTCAAATTTTTGGTTCGGACTTAAATAGTACAATCCCAATAAAGGCACAAAAAGCGGCCCATATTTTTCGGTATTGGCATAAAAACCTACTTTATATTTTAAGTTTTCCCTTTTTTTATAGGTGAATAACGTTAACATCCCAATTTGAAAATCTTCTTTGGAAATCGATTTAAAGTCGGATGCAATACTTGGCAACAGCACATAAGTTCCTGTCCATTTTTCAGAATGAACCTGATTCAGTCCCAGTTGCAGCCTCACTTTATTCAGCCCTGTGATTTCTGGAAAATCCAGATCTAATTTCAACAAACTTCTGTCTGCCGAAAAACCAGTTAAAATAACCGTCTTTTCATTGAGCACAACAGGGAAAGTCAATTGCAATCCAAATTCCTCTACTTTAGTGTGTTCCGAAGAATTTTCAAACGTGTTAGGTGGCGAATTTACATAGTAAAAACGAGCAATATCAATATAATTTTGGGCACTTGCCAATTGTACAAAAAATCCAAATAATGCGATTGGGATAATTTTCATGATTCTATTAATAGTTACATTAAGTTATAAATAAAGCAAAATTAATTCCATAATTAATAACCTAATATTCATAAAATAAGTCAATTAACAAATAAATTTACTTGAAAATTTGCTTTATTCAGTTAGGGGTTATTTGTGCTTAAAACAAGGTCTTTGAACCTAGAACTGGCACTTAAAATTAATGCGAATATATGTATAATTTATCAATTTGTTTTTCCTAATATTGGGGTCTTATAAACCACCTATAAAATCAGCAAAAATAAGTTATGGGCAAATTAAAAAGTCCGGCTTTCCTTATCATTTTGGCGTTTTTTGCCATTTATGTAATATGGGGTTCCACCTATCTTTTAAATAAGATTGCTGTAACTGAACTGCCGCCTTTTATGTTGGCTTCTATCAGATTTATTACTGCAGGAATCTTAATTTTCATCATTGCGAAGTTTATGAAAATTAAACTAAGCGTCACCCGAAAACAATTTATCAACAGTACCATCGCAGGTTTTTTGTTTTTATCCTTTGGAAATGGGGTAGTGGTTTGGGCGCTTAAATATGTCGACAGCGGATTTGCAGCACTTGAAACCGCCGCGCAGCCTTTGGTGGTGTTGTTGCTGATGAGGGTTCTTGAAGGAAAAAAAATAAAAGCCATGTCGGTTATCGGCATTGTATTGGGAATGGCAGGCATGTTTCTTTTGGTGAGCCAAAAACAGGTTATCAACCAGGAAGGGACCATCTTGGGAATGTCAATGATTTTTGTGTGCATCATAAGTTGGGGATATGGAAGTTTATTTGTTGCCAAAGCCGATTTGCCGCCAAACTTTTTTGTAAATACGGGCTACCAAATGATTACTGGTGGAATCACGCTTTTGGTGGCAAGTTTATTATTTAGGGAACAATGGACATATCCAACCCAATGGAGCCAGCCGGTGCAATTGTCCATGATTCTATTGATTGTATTTGGAAGCATTGTTGCCTTTACATCATTCAATTATTTATTAAGGGTAGTTTCTCCCGAAAAAGTGGCGACTTCTTCTTATGTAAACCCAATTATTGCTATGGTTGTTGGATGGTATTTTTTGAATGAACAAATTACTTTTCAGTCTATTATGTCCGCTTTAGTGCTTTTAACAGGCGTTTATTTTATCAATACAAAGAAAAGTTTGATTATTTTTTCCCGATTTACCAAGCGAATAAAATACAAGAAAGGAGAAGTGATCATAAAAAATATTGAGTGATATGGTGTGTTTATGTCAATTAATTAAGATTAAAAAAGCAGACCTGTTATAGAAAAAGCGATGGTTTTATAAAAAATGATTGCGAGCTAAAAATTTTAAAATAATTACGTTAGAAAGATTCTTTATCTTGTTTTTCGGTTTCAGCAAAAAACAAATCATAGCCAAAATTTTAAAACTATCTTTGCGGCCTTAATGCTTGGACTTATTCGGCAAAGGATTTTTATGATGCAAAAGATAGAAAAAGAAAATATCAAGTCAATCACTTCTGAAGAAATTGAGAAATGCATTGCCATATTATCGCAATTGGTTGCAAATACCGATGAGATTTTTGATATTCAGAAAGCACAAAGAACAGAACTGATAAAAGTTGCCGGTTTATTTTCCAGACCCGATCGCGATGAATTTTCCCGAAGGAAAAAGGACGGAAAAAAAGTGGCGAAACGCAAACTGGCTGCCAAAGAAAAAAATGCCCGAAAAGAAACCGGCATAAGAAACGCGAGAGAAGCCTCTGTGTTTGTTGCGCCAAAATTGCTTCCAATGGCTCATTTGGAAAGCAAAACACCACTGGAATTTGAATCACATAAAAACTGTTATGTGTGCAAAACGCCTTTTATCAAAGTGCACCATTTTTACGACAGTATGTGTCCGGATTGCGGTGATTTTAATTATGCAAAACGTTTTCAAACGGCAAATGTAAGCGGTCAAATAGCCGTAATTACTGGATCTCGCTTAAAAATTGGCTATCACATTACGTTGATGTTGTTACGCGGTGGCGCCACCGTTGTTGCAACTACTCGTTTTCCGGTAGATTCTGCGTTGCGGTTTTCACAAGAAGTTGATTTTGCGGAGTGGGGGCACCGTTTAAAAATTCACGGACTCGATTTAAGACATATTCCAAGCGTGGAGATTTTTTGCAATTTTGTGGAGCAAAAATATGGCCGACTGGATATTTTAATCAACAATGCGGCACAAACCGTGAGACGTCCTTCCGGATTTTATCAGCATTTGATGAAAAACGAGGAAAGTCCGATTGCTTCTTTGCCAAAAAATACACAAGATTTATTGTTTGACCATTGGGATTGTTTACAGGAATTATCTGCATTAACTAACGGAGCTTCCTTCAACCAAAATATGCCGGTGACCTGGCACGGACCCGAACCTGGAATTGGGTTAAGAGCTTCAGCAAAATTGTCACAAATTCCGTATAGTTTTGATAAAGAACTGATTACGACAGATGTTTTTCCGGAAGGAAAGTTGGATGCCGATTTACAGCAGGTTGATTTAAGAAAAACAAACAGCTGGCGTTTAAAGCTTGGTGAAATTGAAACCACCGAAATGATTGAAGTGCAACTGGTAAATTCAGTCGCGCCATTTGTGTTGTGCAACCGACTTTCTGAAGTGATGAAAAAAGACCAAACCGGACAAAAACACATCATCAATGTTTCTGCGATGGAAGGAAAATTTTATCCGTCGTTCAAAGAAGATCGTCACCCTCACACCAACATGGCCAAGGCTGCTTTGAATATGTTAACACACACATCTTCAGGAACTTTGGCGAAAGACGGCATTTTCATGAACGCCGTTGACACCGGCTGGGTGACCGATGAAGATCCTGCCGAACTGGCAAAAATGAAACAGGAATTGCACGATTTTCAGCCGCCGCTTGACATTGTTGATGGGGCAGCTCGTGTGATGGATCCGTTATTTGATGGTATCAATACCGGAAAACATTGGTGCGGAAAATTCTTAAAAGATTATCGGCCAATAAGTTGGTAAAAATAAAACTGTTTTTGGCTATTTTAATTTTTCCTTAAAAAAATCGATGGTTCGTTGCCAGGCAAGTGTTGCTGCCGGTTCATCAAAACGTGGTGTTGAATCATTGTGAAAACCGTGGTTAACACCTGGATAAAAATGCACTTCGTATTTTTTATGATTCGCTTTTAAAGCAACTTCGTAAGCCGGCCAACCTTCATTAACCCTGATATCCAACTCGGCATAATGTATCAATAACGGAGCATTTATATTCGGTACGTCTTCCGCAGCTGGCTGTCCGCCATAAAAAGGAACAGCAGCAGGCAAATCGGGAATTTTTACGGCCATCATATTTGAAATCCACCCGCCAAAACAAAATCCGACCACACCAACTTTCCCGTTACATTCAGGATGAACCTTTAAATAATCATAAGCCGCAATAAAATCTTCCAGCATTTCATTGCTGGTTCGTTGTTTTTGCAAATTTCTGCCGTCATCATCATTTCCGGGATAACCACCCAAAGGCGAAAGCGCATCTGGCGCCAAAGAAATAAATCCGGCCAACCCGGCTCTTCGTCCCACATCTTCAATATAAGGATTCAATCCGCGATTTTCGTGTACTACGATAATTCCCGGTAATTTGGTTTTATTTTCTGCAGGTCGCGAAAGCAATCCCTTAATTTCTCCGCCGCCTTTTGGTGAATTGTAGGTAATAAATTCTGATTTCAGTCTTTGGTCATCGAATGCCACTTGCAGCGCCTTATAATTTGGGCTCATAAAACTTAGCAATGACGGCACTGTGAGTCCGCCAATTGCGTAGAGCGACAATTTTTTCATGAATTGCCTTCTTTCAATTTTATTGTGTGCATAGTCATCGTACAAATCGAAAACCTCCTGCTTGATGTCTTCTTTGGTTATTTTTTTCATAAGTATATTTTTTTAGTTTCAAAATGAACAAATCCAACAGGTTAAGTTTGCAAATTAAAACCTGAATTTGTCAAATATAAATAAATTGGATTAAAAAATAATATTTCTATCTAAAAAACCTATGTAGTTTTCTTTCGAAGAAACCAGTTTCGTTTATTCTTAGCAGGTGAGTCGTTTCCCAACAATAATGACAATGTCTTAAGACTTTCTGTTCGATCGGCAATTAATTTGATGATGCTGATAAATGGAATAAATAAAATCATACCTGCAGCTCCCCATAAAATTCCGCCTGCAATAATTACAATAATGATCACGAGCGGATTTATTTTTAACCGATTGCCTACCGCCAAAGGAAATATAATATTGGCTTCCAACAATTGAACAAACCCAAAAACCAAAATGACGCCAATAGGATACCACATAGAATCAAAAGTTACCCAAGACACCGCAATGGGCAAAAGGGAGGAAATAATGATTCCGGCATAAGGAATAAATGTTAAAATTGAAGCAATAAATCCGAACATAAAAGGGTGCGGAATGCCAAGAATAGCCAGTCCAACACTGTTTAAAATTCCCACAATTAAATACACCAGCAACATTCCTTTAACAAAATTATAATAAGAATTAATGGTTTCAATAAGAATTTCGTGGATGGATGCTTTTTTATCAGCAGGAAACAGTTTGTACAACACATTTGTAAGCATTTCTCTGTAATAAAGAATCAATGTCGAAAAAACAGGGATGATAATAAAGAAAAAAGCGGACATAGATAATGAATAAACCATATTCATCAGAAATTCAAAAATTTGTGTTCCTGAACTGCTCACTAAATTTTTAGGCAACTGCAAAAAATCCTCTGTTTTAATGCCGTATCGCTCTTCTATAATGCCACAAAATTGCAAAAAGGAATCTGAAAATTTGACTTTAAATGTTTGCCATTCCTGTAAAAATGCTGCAATTTGGGTGAAAAACAAATAAATAACAGCTCCTAATAATAGAAATATGGTAGAAATGGCCAGTAAAATACTCACCATTTTATTGATGCCTTTATTTTCGAGCCACTTGCATATCGGATATAGAATAAAGCTGATAAGCATTGAAAAACTGAGCGGAATAAAAAGGGTTTTGCCGAAGTAGAGCACCAATGAAATCAATACGGTATATTGAAGGATTTCCAGCACTGATAAATTTCTTTTTAAAGGAACCAACGTTTTTGTAATTTGTGTCATTTGTATATGAATTTTCAATGGTTCAATAGGTGTTTCGTATTTAAAACTACTAAAAAAGGCGCATCAAATTATTCAATATTAACCTTTTAGCAACTCTAATATAGTCAATATTTTTCAAATGTTAAATGACATTAATAAATTTTATTTTGACATCCAGAAATTCAATAAAGAAAAGGATTTATATATTATGTCATTTTAAAGAAACTGTTATTGTTGTTTATGGCGAATGAAAATATTAAATTTACAACCAATAATTTTCAATTTTGTTTGACATACTTTAAACCTTTTTAATAATAGCCATGAAAAATAAACAAGCATTGTTGCAACCATTTCATAAAAACGGACTTGAACTAAAAAACAGGATCGTGATGGCGCCAATGACCAGAAGCAGGGCCGATAATTCTGAATTTAAACCAACAGAAAGTTTGCACGTTCCCTATTATGAACAACGGGCATCGGCAGGATTGATTATTACTGAAGGCGCACAGGTTTCTGAAATGGCTGTGGGTTATGTAAACACTCCCGGAATTTATACCAAAGCTCAAGTGGAAGGCTGGAAGAAAGTTACAGAAAGTGTGCATAAAGAAGGAGGGAAGATCTTTATCCAATTGTGGCATGTGGGCAGGATTTCCCATCCCGATTTTCATGGTGACGAATTGCCTTTGGCGCCGTCGGCCGTCAATCCGAACAGCAAATCTTTTACGCCGCAAGGATTTAAAGATACTGTAACTCCAAAAGAAATGACTTTGGAAGATATAAAAACAACCATCAACGATTTTAGGCAAGCGGCAAAAAATGCGGTGGAAGCTGGATTTGATGGCGTGGAAATCCATTCCTCAAATGGTTATTTGTTCCATCAGTTTTTTAATAAGTGTTCAAATTTGAGAACCGACAATTATGGCGGAAATATGGAAAACAGGACCAGATTCTTTTTTGAAGTGCTGGAAGCGGTGAAAAAAGAAATTCCCGAACAAAAAATTGGGGTAAGATTCAATCCGTCTATGCACAAATTGCACGGAATTACGGTGGACGAAGAAACCATACCAACTTTTGAATACATCATTAAAAAACTAAATGATTATCAACTGGCGTATGTTCATTTGTCTGAACCGTTTACCGATGTTTCTATTGTTCCTTTTGCCGTAAAAGAAATTGCGAAACATTTTAGGTCCTTGTATCACGGAACTTTAATGATTAACGGCGGATTTACTCAAAAAACCGGTAATGAAGTTATTGAACGCGGTGAGGCCGATTTGGTGGCTTTTGGGAAACCTTTTATTTCAAATCCTGATTTGGTGGAGCGTTTTGAAAACAATATCGCATTAACCGATTGGAACCAAAATACATTTTACACGCCGGGAGAAAAAGGTTATTTGGATTATGAACCTGTGAAATTATCATAACAACACAAAAATCATGTAAAATAGCGCCTTTCGGGCGCTATTTTTATGTTTCATAAACTGACTTTAAGGTCAGTTATCTATCATTACCTATAGTTTATTACAACTTTAAGTGATTAACTTCTTCTTCATGTTTGTTAAAAATCTCAGTAATCAAAACATGTTTGTCTGAAAAAGCTTTGTTTAGGGTATCCAGAAATTTTTCAAGTTCTTTATCAGGGTAATTAAATAAATCTACCTGAAGGTGCCCAACTTTCACGACCAAACTTTCTGTGGTGTTTTTTATGTCTTCCAATTTTCTTAAAATTTCTTCTTTGATTTCTATATTTCCTTTTTCCATGATATATGTTTTTTAGTTATTTATTTTTTCAATGCATTATTTTTGAGATATCTAAATTACTTAATGTTACAAAAAATATTATTGAAAACAATAATTGCGTAGTGCAAAGGTGCGTTCAATAGCTGAAATTCGCGTTACATAATTTTAAATCATATTTGCATAATTCACACATTGTAAAAACAGGGCTTAGGTTCCTTGCGAAAAAACTTAGCGTCCTTGCGGTTAAAAATGAGTGATTTTGGAAGTCTATTTGCATCATTTCTACTAAGTCATTATTGTAAGTCGTAAGGTTTAACCGCAAAGCACACAAAGAAGACGCAATGTTCGCAAAGGTTACGTTTTTTAAAAACAGGGCTTAGCGTCCTTGCGGTAAAAAGAGAGTTATAGGTGATTTATACGCTTTATTTTTAAAAAGATATATCTATAAAACTGGTTGTGAGCAATAATAATTTTAATTAATTCTTTACTTTGGAAGGATAACTTTTGGGATCTAAAGCAGTAGGGGACCAGCTATTAAAAAATTCCGAAACTTCTTTGGTAGAATAGCCTTTATTTTCCTCTAAATAAACGCTGTTTTGGGTGTGTAACCTGTTTCCATTGCCATCTAAAACCACAAATACCGGAAAACCAAATCGTTGCGGATAACCCAAGTTAGCCAAGATGTCTTCATTCCAGTTTTCTTTGGAATAATTAAGATGGTAGGTGATATATTTCTCTGTCAATACATTTTTTAAAGTGTCATTCTCAGTTACTTTTTTATTGAATTTAACACACCAGCTGCACCAGTTTCCGCCAATTTGCAACAGCACATGTTTTCCTTCGGTGTTTGCTTTTGCAACAACATTTTGAAGATCTGCTTTCGCATCTGCTTCAGGATTGTATAATTTTACTGCCGATGTTTGGGCATTTAAATCAATCACCAAAAGCAGGATTATGATCAATAATATGCGTTTTTTCACGGGATTATATTTTAGAGTCCAAAAATAGGATAAATTTTTTACTCAAGAATTTAAAAGGTTGATTTTTAAAAAGTTTTGTACCTAAAAGTTTCTTTTGCAATGTTAATGAAACTGCTGCACGAGGTTCAAAAGTGCTGATTTGATAAATAAACGAGTTGTGAGTAAACACTTATTTTGCTGACTAACGAAAGGAGGGAAGTGAAATGTGTGTGGAATGGTTAATTGATTTATATCTAAAAATAGCCCAAAACTTCTTTTACCTCATCTTTATATTTTCTTCCAACTGGAATAGAAATTCCTTTGAGAATTAATTTACTTGGCGAAAACGAATCAATAAATTTAATGGCTACAATATAAGAACGGTGCACTCTTAAAAATTCTTTTTCTGGTAAGGATTTTTGAATTGATGAAATACTTTTGAGAACAATAATTTCTCTTTCTGTAGTTTTAAACTTTATATAATTCTTTTGACTTTCGATATATATAATGTCTTTTATAAAGACTTTTTGAAGTGATTTTTCTACTTTTAAATAGATAAAATCGTCTTCTGTATTTTGTTTTAATTGCTGCTGTTCTAATTCTATCTTTTTTTGATTTGTTTTTTGCCAACTTTTAAAAAATACGTATCCGAACGGAATAATCACTGCAAGATTTACATCTAAAATGGTGTTCATAATTTCTGTAACTGTAAAGAAATGTTCACTTTTGAAATCTTGTAAATACAAAGGTTGTACAACATAAAAAATAAGAGGTCTTTGAATAAAAACCGCAACACCAACCAACAATAACAAAAAACTTAAGATAAACTTTGTATACTTTTTTTGAAGAAAAAATACAGGGAATAAAATGCATAATGTTACATATACCAAAGTTACTCTGGAAGGTAAACTAAACACTTGGACCATCAAATTTCGAAAATAGTCGTTATCATAGGTTCCCCAAACAATCGTAAAAAAAAGGATAAATATCAACCAGTAGAATAGATGTTTTCCAATTCTATTGGCAAGGTTATTTCTAGTAAAAAAAGGAAACTTCATATTGTAAAAATTCATATCGCTAAAATCTGAAAATTAATCTAAAAAACCATTAGTGAAGTATAAACAACCAGTAATTTTATTTAAATAACACGTTTAATATTATTGCTTTCATTTAATTCAAACCCCAAATAAGATTTGTTAAATATTTAATAGTAAGTAGTTTGACACTAATAAATGGTTGTGTGTACAATTGGTTTGCTCGCTTTGGATTTCAGTATTAATATTGACCCATATAATTTTAAACTTAACAATAATGAATACGTTATTTAGAACTTTAATTACCTGCTTATTAATTCTTTTTTCTACACAATTTTTATGTTCACAAAATGTTTCTTTGAAAAAAGTAGAACCGTCTAATTGGTGGATTGGTATGGAAAATACTGTATTACAACTTTTAGTCTACGGAGAAAACATAAGTAATACAAAACCAACTATTCAATATGAAGGAGTTACTATCAACAGCGTAACAAAATTAGAAAGTGCCAACTATTTATTTATAAATCTCACTATTGATAAGGCAGCAAAAAAAGGTGTTTTTGATATTATTTTTAATACAGATAGTGGAAAAAAATTAGTTTACAATTATGAATTAAAACCAAAAAAGAACAGAAACAATATAAATCAAACAATTGATGCATCTGATGTTGTGTACTTAATAACACCAGATCGTTTTGCGAATGGAAATCCAAAAAACGATACCACAGAGGATACACTTGAAAAAGCAAACCGTTCTAGTCAAGATGGAAGACATGGTGGAGATTTACAAGGAATTATAGATCATTTAGATTATATACAAGAATTGGGTGTTACCACTTTATGGTTAAATCCATTTTTAGAAAATAATCAGCCAAAATATTCATATCACGGTTATGGAATTTCAGATTTCTATAAAACCGATAGCCGTTTTGGTACCAATACTGATTTTATAAATTTGGTTGATTTATGTCATCAAAAAGGAATGAAAATGATAATGGATCAAGTTTTTAACCACTGTGGTTCTGGACATTGGTGGATGAACGATTTGCCTTCTAAAGATTGGTTGAATCAATGGGAAACATTTACAAGAAGTAATTTCACAAATATTGTGGCATCCGATCCACACGCTTCAAAAAGTGATTACGATTTATTTACAAGAGGCTGGTTTGATACCAATTTACCAGATTTGAACTTAGAAAATCCGTTTTTGGCAACTTACCTGATTCAAAATTCTATTTGGTGGATTGAATATGCTCAGTTAGATGGCATTAGAATGGATACATATCCATATCCTGACAAATACGTGATGGCGCAATGGGTTAAAACAATTAAAACTGAATATCCGAATTTTTATATTGTTGGAGAAACCTGGGAAAGCAAAGCATCATCCCTTTCTTATTGGAATAAAAAAGAGGCCAATAGCGATGGTTATATCTCAAACTTAAACAGTGTGTCTGATTATCCGTTGTATTACGCTATTTTTTCGGCATTTAAAAAGGATGGCGATATCTTCAAAATTTATGAAACATTGGCCGAAGATTTTATTTATGGAGATGCTTCAAACAATAAAATTTTTGCCGGAAACCACGATCAGGGACGGATATTTACTTTATTAAATGAAGATCTTGCTAAATTCAAATTAAGTATGGCTTTTATTTTAACGACCCGCGGAATTCCACAATTGTATTATGGCGATGAAATACTGCTGAAGGGCGATAAACCTGATGGCAATTTGAGAAAAGATTTTCCGGGAGGTTGGGCTTTAGACAAAAGAAATGGTTTTGCTCAAAAAGGAAGAACGGCACAAGAAAATGATGCTCATACGTATTTAAGTGCTATTCTTAATTGGAGAAAGACTGCGATAGAAATTCATAATGGAAAGCTAATGCACTACCAGCCAATTAATAATATTTATGTGTACTTTAGATATACTGATACTGAAAACACCATGATTATTATCAATAATAGTGATGCAACAATAAATGAGTTTGGTTTAGAGCGTTTTCAAAGCTCTTTAGATGGATATACTTCAGGAACTGAAATTATCACAAATACGCATTTTGCATCATTAAAATCGTTGAAGGTAATTGCCAATTCAGCGTTAATTATAAAACTGGAAAAATAATGAAAAATGTATTTGTCATTGGAGGAGCATCTTATAATTCTGTAATTACATTAGATGAATTTCCGAGGGCTAAGCCAATGACCATACATCATTGCCATTTTAATGAAACTATTGGAAATACTGGAGCAGGAAAAGCAATGTCTTTATCAAAATTAGGTTTTAACACCACGTTTCACGCTTTAATTGGAGATGATTTATTTGGTGAAAAAGTGAAATCATTTTTACACCAACCTAACCTTAATTTTATAATGGATATTGATCCAAAAGGTACTGAAAGGCACCTCAATATTATGAATAATAGGGGAGAGCGAATTTCTATTTTTACAAATCCAAGTTCTGACACTCCCATAATTGACTATTCTAAATTTGAAAAAAAGTTGGAATCTTCAAAATATATAGTGGTAAATATTGCCAATTACTGCCGAAATATTTTACCTGTTTGTAAAAAACTTCAAAAAAAAATTTGGACAGATTTACATGACTATGACGGAGTTAGTTCGTATCATCAAGATTTTATTGATGCAGCTGATTATATTTTTTTTAGCTCTGATAACTTTACTGAATATCGAAAATTTATGAAAGAACTGATTGATAATGGTAAAAAGATCGCTGTTTGTACTCACGGAAAAGGTGGTGCAACTGCTTTTACCCAAAAACGCGAATGGATTGAAGTACCTATTGTCAGTAGTTATGTGATGAATAATGCAAATGGAGCAGGAGATGCTTTTTTTTCAGGGTTTCTTTATGGATTTTCAAAAGGATATGCCATTGAAAAATGTATGCAATTTGGGACAATTACCGCAGGTTTATGTATTGAATCAGAGATGATTGCTAGTAATAAATTAAGTAAAACGCTTATTGAAAAAGAGTTTTTAAAATATTATGTAAAAAAAGAATATTAAAACGGCCTCATAAAACTTTGGCTAAAACAATAGGCGAGAGAGCGTGTATATTTTAGGGTTAGAAGCATTTTTTTGCCATCGCACCAACTCGCTCAAAATTGCAAAGATTCTGAATCTTTGCAATTTATGCCGTCTAAAATATAGCGATTAAGACACGTGACAAAAGAAATTATCCAGTGGATGATTGCTTTTGGCGGCGGGTTGACGGGGTTGGCAATTCAAAGTTTTATGCAGCCTTGAATTTTTGTTTCTTTTGTTTCTTTTGTTTCAAGACAAAAGATAATGCAAACACTAAAGAAAGTAAAATCGAAACATAATACAATGTTATTTATTTATAACAAAAAAGTTATTGTATATTTAAAGTATTAATTAAAAATAAAAATTATGGCACTTAAACCAGGACCAAAAAGGATTGCTAAATCAACTGGAAAACCAGATCAACGTGCGCGAGATAACAAAGACACACCTGGAAATACACCATCATTAAAGCCGCCTAAAAGCAAAAAATAAGTAAGTTGTACAAAACAATAAAATTGTTTTGGTAGCAGTGATTACGAAATAATTATAATTGCAAATTTTCTCAAATGCTGTTCGCTGAGAATCGCATAAAATATTTTTTATTGAGGATTGTGCAGAATATCGCAAAGAATAAAAATGCTTTCAAATAAAACTTCAAGTAAAAAGCCGTAATTACTTTTAACATAATTGCTAACGATATAGACCTAAAGGC
>JAUYUA010000070.1 GCA_030694935.1 Lutibacter sp.
ATGCGCTTCAATCAGCTTGCGCTAAAATGAATTTTGCATTTAAATCGTTTTTATTGGCTATTTTGCCATATCATTTAAAAAATCAAAAAAATATCCAATGCTTAATCATTTAAAAAAATAATGTTCTCGGAGGGGACTCAATATTATTTACAACAAAAAACTTTCGACTTTTCAATTGCCACGCGCCAGCTGGCCCTATCGCTATAAATGCATTCTGTCATAAGGCTTTTACGGATGTGAATTCACCCAAACCTCACCATCTTCAAAATGTTCTTTTTTCCAGATAGGAACGGTTTCTTTTAAAGTGTCAATGGCAAATTCACAGGCTTCAAAAGCCGCTTTTCTGTGTGCGGAAGAAACTGCAATAATCACCGGAATATCTCCAATTTGTAATTCTCCAACCGCATGATGAATGGCTATTTTATGAATTTGAAACTTTGTCAGAGCCAAATCTGCAATTTTTTGCATTTCTTTTAAGGCCATCGGTTCATAAGCGCTAAAATCCAATAAAGTAACTTCCTTATTTTTAGTGGAATTCCGAACAGTGCCAACAAACAAGGCAATGCCGCCGCAAGAAGCATCCTGCACAAAATCGTAACAATCTTGAACCATCAATTTTTCAGAAGTAATTAAAACAGCAGTGTTTTTCATTTGTTAAATTTATATTTCCCCAACAACCAACAGCCAACAACCAACAACAAAGAGGATTATCCTCCGCTTACCGGCGGAATAATTGCCACCACATCGTTTTCTTTTAAAACCAAATTATCTACGGCATATTCCTCATTTACGGCAATGGCAAAATCTTCTATGTTTTTTAACTTTGAATAATTCTTCAGCAAATCTTTTTTTAATGCCAGCACAGTTTCATCCGATTTCAATTCATAAAAAATTGAATTTTCACCAACCAAATCGGTTGCAATCCCAAAAAATAACAATTGAATCTTCATGGCTTCTATTTCTGCAAAAATAAATCATTTCTGCTTAAAAAAGGCACTTCATTTAAAATAGGTCTAAATAATCTTTTGCGTGATGAATATCACAAAACTAACATTTACATTCGTTAAATTTGTTATAGTTCAAAATATTTTCAAAATATGAAGTATGGTTTTATAATCGACAATCGAAAATGCATTGGTTGTCACGCTTGTACAACGGCCTGTAAATCAGAACATGATGTGGCTATTGGAGTTAACAGAACCTACGTGAAGCAGGTTGAAAAAGGAGAATTTCCAAATACCCGAAGAATTTTTTCCGTGATGCGCTGCAACCACTGTACCGACGCCCCTTGCGTGGAAATTTGTCCGGTTCAGGCGCTTTATACCCGTGAAGATGGAATTGTAGATTTTGACAATAACCGTTGTATTGGCTGTAAATCGTGTATGCAAGCTTGTCCGTACGACGCTTTGTATATTGATCCAGACACACAGACTGCCGCGAAATGCAATTATTGTGCGCACAGAGTTGATGTTGGCCGTGAACCGGCTTGTGTCTCTGTTTGTCCGGAACACGCCATTATTGCAGGAGATATGCACAATCCAAACACGGAAATTTCTCAATTGTTGGCGCGGCAGGCGGTGAAAGTCCGAAAACCGGAAAAAGGAACAAATCCAAATTTATTTTATATAGATGCAGATGATTCTTCACTAGTTCCGGAGGCAACTGACAAATCGGGTCCAAGTATGTGGAGTTCACAAGCGCGAGGTGTTGGACATTTCGCCAAAGCTGCAGAAAAAATGATGTACAGCAATAAGGAGTTTGATTTATTGCAGATGACTATCGACAATGATATTGAAGCTGCTTATCAAAGAAAAGACAGTGAAAATCCGAATTATATAGACGTATTGAACGGAAAAGCCCGCAGGGTTTATGACACGCCTGATAAAGGAATATTGTGGGGCTGGGAAGTTTCCACTTATGTGTTCACCAAAGCCATTGCTGCAGGCGCATTTTTAATTCCGTTTTTAGCTTTTCTTTTAGGTTATGAAGTTTCGCCAACCGCTAAATTATGGTCGGCAGGAATTTCATTGGTTTTCCTTGGATTAACAGGATTGTTCTTGGTAATGGATTTAGACCGGCCAGACCGATTTTTAAATGTTTTATTGCGTCCTCAGTGGAATTCCTGGTTGGTGAAAGGCGGTTATACAATTACTGTTTTCGGATTGCTGGTAACAATTTGGGGCGCAATGACGTTCTTCGAAATAAAAGCAGGAGAAACTGCATTATTATGGATTACGGCAGTTTTCGCCATATTGTTGGCCGTTTATACAGCGTTCTTATTTGCCCAGGCAAAAGGTCGCGATTTTTGGCAAAGTCCAACCTTGCCGTTGCACATGTTGGTGCATAGCGTTATGGCCGGAACCGCAATTTTTGCGATTGCTTCATTGGTTTTTGGCAATGAAGACTGGATGGGAATTTTAAGAAACACCATGATTATTGCGTTGCTGGTGAACCTATTTACGCTGGTTACCGAATTGACAATTACACATCCTACCACTTCAGCAAAAATGGTGGTGAAAATGATCACGAAAGGAAGGTATAAAAATCTGTTTTGGGGCGTAACCGTATTGGTTGGAAATATCATTCCGTTGGCGCTGTTGCTTTTGGGTTCTGGAGAATTAGTGGCTGTGGCATCAGGAGTTTTTGTATTGGCAGGAATTTTAGTCACAGAGAAAATTTGGGTGGAAGCACCGCAAAGGGTTCCGTTGGCGTAAATTAAAGTTAAAAGTTAAAAGTTAAAAGTTAAATGTTAAATGTTAAATGTTAAATGTTAAAAATGAGTTGCTGAAGATAAGAATTTTCTTCCTTTGGTGGCTCAATAAAACTCTCTTTTCTTAGGAAAAGCCTGTCCCGTTTTTAGTACGGGAGGTTGGGGATAGTAAAAAAATCGTAATTCAAAAATTTGTCACCCTGAGCGCAGTCGAAGGGCAAAAATCGTAAATCGTAAATCGTAAATAATCATGGGTTACAAGAAACCATCATTTATAGAAGGAATTGCAGAAATATTGTGAATCATTCCTAATTTGCATAACGCAGGCTATCAGGAATTTGACCAGGATATGCGTCATTTTACCGATGAACAAGTCGCACAGTTGTATGAGAATTTTCCGCCGCCGGAAAAATGGGACAATTGGGTAGAATACAATCCGAAAGTTTGGCCAAAAAAGGAAAAAGTCACTTATCAAATTGTGCCAACCACTTGTTTTAACTGTGAAAGTGCCTGCGGATTAACGGCATTCATCGACAAAGAAACTCAGGAAGTCAAAAAGTTTGAAGGCAATCCTTACCATCCGGGAAGCCGAGGAAGAAACTGCGCCAAAGGCCCGGCCACCATCAATCAATTAACAGATCCCGACCGGATTTTATTTCCTTTGAAGAGAAAAGGAAAAAGAGGTGAAGGAGAATGGGATCGCGTAAGTTGGGATGAAGTATTGGACACTATTTCTTTAAGAATCAGAAATGCCATTTTAGAAAATCGCCACAATGAAGTTGCTTATCACGTAGGAAGGCCAGGACATGAAAAATTTATGAACTGGATTTTGCAGGGTTGGGGAATCGACGGACATAATTCGCACACCAATATTTGTTCTTCTGGGGCACGTTTTGGTTACAATTTATGGTATGGTTACGACAGGCCGTCGCCAGATCACGCTGAAGCAAAATTTATATTGCTGATTTCCGCACATTTAGAATCGGGTCACTATTTCAATCCGCACGCGCAACGTATTATTGAAGGGAAAATGAAAGGCGCCAAATTGGCAACTATGGATCCTCGTTTATCGAATACCGCAAGTATGTCCGATTATTGGATGCCGTCATATCCGGGAACTGAAGCCGCGGTTTTATTGGCGATGGCGTTATACATTTTACAAAATAAGTTATATAACAGAGATTATTTAGAAAACTGGACCAACTGGCAAGAATACTTGAAAGCAAAACACGCAGATAAAGCAATTACTTTTGAGAATTATATTGCTGCAATGATTGACGAATACAAGGAATTTACCCCAGAATTTGCTGAAAAGGAATCGGGTGTAAAAGCCGATATGATTGTGGAGATTGCACAAAAAATTGGAGAGGCAGGCGAACGTTTTGCCTCGCATAACTGGCGTGCTGCAGGCGCTTCAAACCTTGGCGGCTGGGCTGTTGCCCGTTGTTTGCATTTCTTGACGGTGCTTACGGGAGCGGTGGGCACAAAAGGCGGAACTTCACCAAATATTTGGAACAAATTTGCGCCAAGTATCCCAAATCCGCCAAAACCACAAAAACAATGGAATGAATTGCATTTTCCAAAAGAATTTCCTTTGTCATTTTTTGAAATGAGCCAATTGCTGCCGCATTTCCTAAAAGAAGGAAGAGGCAAACTCGATGTTTATTTTTCGAGGGTTTTCAATCCGGTTTGGACATATCCCGACGGATTTACCTGGATGGAAATGTTTGTGGATGAAAGCAAATTTGGATTGCATGCCGCTTTAACGCCAACGTGGAATGAAACCGCTTTTTACGCCGATTTTGTGTTGCCGATGGGCTTGGCTTCCGAACGTCACGACATCAATTCTTATGCCACACACGGCGGAACCTGGGTGGCTTTTCGTCAGCCGGTTTTAAGGGAAGCTGCACGAAGAAATGGGAAACCGGTGGCATTAACTTATGAAGTAAATCCGGGAGAAGTTTGGGAAGAAGATGAATTTTTTATTGAATTAAGCTGGCGGATAGATCCCGACGGAAGTATGGGAATTCGCAAGCATTTTGAATCTCCTTATCGTCCGGGAGAAAAAATTACCATCGACGAATATTACCAATATATTTTTGAACGCGTGCCGGGATTGCCGGAAACTGCCAAAAAAGAAGGCATCACCGAATTGGAGTATATGCAAAAGTATGGCGCCTATGAAATTGAAAGCGGTGAATCATACAAAAAGAATGAAACTTTGTTGACCGAAGCGCAGTTAACTGGGGCAATTGTGAATGAAAACACCCAAGTTGTTTCCAAAGACGGAAAAAACATTGGCGTGATGATCAGCGGAAAAGCCATGGTTGGTTTCCCAACACCGTCAAGAAAAAACGAGTTTTATTCACAAACGATGGTCGATTGGAAATGGCCGGAATATGCCACGCCAACCTATATAAAAAGCCACATTCACCTTGATAATTTGGACAAATCAAAAGGAGAATATGTGCTAGTTCCAACTTTCAGGTTGCCGGCGTTGATTCATACACGTTCAGGGAATGCAAAATGGCTGGTGGAAATCTCAAACAGAAATCCGATTTGGATGCATCCCGATGATGCGGCGAATTGGGGATTTAAAACAGGTGATTTGGTAAAAATGAATACCGATATTGGCTATTTTATCGATAAAGTTTGGGTAACGCAAAGTATGAAACCCGGCGTTGTTGCTTGTTCGCACCATATCGGACGCTGGAGAAGGACACAAGATAAAACAGGAAACCGATGGGCCACCAATACGGTGAATATTGAAAACAATGGCAACGGCGGATGGAAAATGAACACCATTTCCGGCATAGAACCTTTTGAATCTTCGGATAGAGATTCTAAACGAATTTTTTGGAAAGACGGCGGTGTTCATCAAAATATCACACACGCCGTACATCCTGATCCTATTAGCGGAATGCATTGTTGGCACCAAAGGGTTCGCATTGAAAAACCCGGAAAAGAGGAGCATTATGGCGATATTTTTGTGGACACCAACAAATCGCACGAGGTTTATAAAGAATGGATGAAAATGACACGTCCTGCTCCCGGACCAAACGGCGAACGCAGGCCAATTTGGTTTGAAAGGGCTTTTAGGCCCGATGCCTCGATGTTTTACATTAAAGACGAAACTAAAAAAGAAGACTAATCTAAAATCCCGCAATCGCGGGATTTTTTTCATAATAAAATTAAGTAAATAGAAATAGCTAAATATATTATTTTAAATTAGCTGTACTATCAAAAAGATTCATAAATCAAAACACGTATGCAAACCAAAAAAGAAATGGCGCAACACTTTTTAAAACTTGCTGCCAAAGGGAACTCAAGAGAAGCATTTAAGCTTTATGCTGGGAAAGATTTTAAGCATCATAATGTTTATTTCAAGGGCGATGCGGATACTTTAATGACAGCGATTGAAGAAGACGCTAAAATGAATCCCGATAAAATTTTTGAAATTCAACGGGCTATGGAAGATGGTGATTTGGTGGCTGTTCATTCTCGCTTTAGGCAAAATCCAAACGATACAGATTGGGCAGTTATGCATATTTTCCGTTTTGAAAAAGACAAGATTGTGGAGCTTTGGGATTTTGCGCAAGCCGCACCGGCTGAAATGATCAATGAAAACGGGATGTTTTAATTGGACTTTTTTCTGTTTTTTCGTTAAAAAAAGAAGCCGATTGGGATGGCGAAGTTGTGGAAAAGAAAGTTGTAACCGAAAAAGAGAATACCTATTTTTTAGTTTATATTGAAAGTGAAAAGCACAAGCGTCACGAAATAAAATTGGAAAATGATGCGACATTATTTGATTATTACAAAATAGGGGAAAAGGTTCGGTATCACGGAAAATTAAAAACGTTTGAAAAGTTCGACAAATCGGGTGATACCATAATATTTTGCAATGCTTGTGCATTTATACACGATATATCTGAACATATTTGCAGAAATTGCGGTTGTCCGTTATTAAAATAGTAATTTTCAATGGTTCTAATGGCAATTTCGATATTTTAGTATTATTTATAACTTACAAGCTTATTGTACTCATATTCAGAAGGACGAAATTTATAAGTCTAAAAAAATTTATAGAATCATTTCAAATCGTCACAATCTAAAAAGATGCTTAAAATGCAGATTTACAATTATTTCAAAGAACTTTTCTTAATCTATCCTAGACCTTGTTAAATTACATTATCATTTAAATTATCGCAGTCTCTCCAAAATAGCCAAATTGTCTTATATCAATATTTTAAAGGAAATATAATTGGAATTTTGACAATAATACGCTAGCTTTAGATTAAATAAAAACATCCTCTAAGAAAAGTTCGTTTTAGTTTGAATCCGATCAATTTTAAATGATTTGTGATATGAAAATTGAATGAAAAGAAATTATTTAGCATTTAATTTCACCCAAAATGAAACTAGTCGACATAAATAAATGTCAATAGAAATAGGTATCAAGTAAATTTTATTATTATGTGCAAAGAAAAAATTATGATCATCACGTTAATTATTTCGTTTTTGTTTTGTAGTAAAGTAAATCCACAAAGTGTTTTAACACTTAATGACCCTGTAAATCTAACAACATATCGCAATAATATTGGGACAACCTATTCAATTAGAGTAACAGGAACCAATCAAGGGTCCGTTTGGGGTGGATCTAACGGAATATATACTGACGATTCGCGATTGGGAAAAGCAGCAGTTCATGCTGGTTTGTTAAAAATAGGTGAATCTGGAATTTTAAAAGTAACTATTCTTGCAGGGCAATCTTCTTATGCAGGAAGTACCACAAATGGAGTTACAACTGCAGGTTATGGTACTTTTTCAGGAAGTTTCAAGTTTGTGAATGATAATATTCAAATTATAGAACCTTCAACTTCAAATGTGCTAAATGACCCTGTAAATCTAACAACATATCGTAATAATAAAGGTTCAACCTATTCTATAAAAGTAACAGGAACTGATCAAGGGTCTGTTTGGGGTGGATCTAACGGAATATATACCGACGATTCGCGATTGGGAAAAGCAGGAGTTCATGCTGGTTTGTTAAAAATAGGTGAATCTGGAATTTTAAAAGTAACTATTCTTGCAGGGCAATCTTCTTATGCAGGAAGTACAAAAAATGGCATAACAACAGCAGGTTATGGTGCTTTTTCAGGAAGTTTCAAGTTTGAAAACAATACTGTTGGGACAGAAGAAACTAGTTCTTCTGAAGTGTTGAAAAGTTCTGTAATTTTAGGAACATACCGCAAAAACCAAGGGACAACTTATTCAGTAAATGTAACAGGAACAAATCAGGGTTCTGTTTGGGGAGGTTCAAACGGAATTTACACCGATGATTCATCAATAGGAAAAGCAGCTGTTCATTCAGGGTTGTTAAAGGTGGGAGAAGTTGGAGTTTTGAAAGTTACCATTCTTGCAGGACAATCATCCTATACAGGAAGTACAAAAAATGGCATTTCAACACATAGTTTCGGTTCGTTTGGAGGAAGTTTTAGATTTGAAAGTAATTCGACTAAAATAATTGAAAATAATCAGGAAGTTTCAAAACCTGTTTCATCAACTCCAACTCTTGAAAACAAAAAAAGTACGGAAAACAATAACAAAATATCTGGCACTGAAAAAACGACTAACGCTAAACAAACCAACAAAACGGATCCAGTAACTCAGCCAAAAAAACAGACAACTGTTACACAAACAATCAATTTAGAGGCTATGACAGATATTCCTCCATCAAAACCGCTCCCATTTTTGGATATTACAACACTATCTAAAACAGAATGGGATGGCGCAGTTTCGGCTGCCATGGAGGGAATGCGGTTAGTTTATGGACCCATGACCGACAGTGAAAATAAACAATTTGAAAAATCGTGGGCACCGTTGAGGCAAACACCATTTAAAGAAGCTGTTGACTACCTTAATAAATTTAACCCGCTTTTGGGCGAATTTTTAACCTACCGAACCTCAATTACACAAACCAGCAGTTTAATGGAAGAGGCTGTTCAAAATGCCAGTAATGCTGCAGAATACGACGATCCACAGAGCAGTTTGGCTTATTTCGATTTAGCAAAGAAATATCAAACCCTTTTGATCTCAAGGCAGAAAAGGCTTCAGCAAATCACTAAGGATTTAATTGCATTAGGCAACCCACCCAATGGTGCGCAAATGATGGCTGAACAACAAAGAAAGTATAAGCAGGAGAAAGATTATCTGAAAAGTTTAACGAATAAGAACATAAAAAATGAATTTGAAAAAGCGGGATGCTGGGCGGGCTATGAGCACCTTCAAGGAGGAGGAGGAAATATAATTTTATACGATCCAATATTTTTATATATCTACAAACTAGATTTAGAAAATGGCAAGGAAATGTACTACTCGTTAAAATTATGTAGTAATTGCAAAAAATTTAATGGTAATTATTCTGCCAATGTTATAGGTGATCTTCTAATGAATGTTATACTAACGAGTAATAAATTTATAAAGCCTTTCCCACTCACTGGAAACTCATTATCTGATGGAAAAAATATAAATTTTCTTATGCAGTTTGAATACCCAAATATTCCTCAATTTCAAGAATCATCAAACGAAAATTATTATCAACAAATCAAAAACGATAAAATAAATCGAATTTCAAATAATGATAATTCACATCCCTGGTGGCGATTGGAATTAGAAAAAAAAATAGAAATAAATTCGCTTGCCAATGCATTTTATAATACTGCACTAAAATGGACAGAAAATGGGAAATGGCAACAATTTAAACATACTATTAGTGTACCTGATGAACTCGTGATAACATTTTCAAACGAAATGATGTCAGATGGTGTTGGTAAAATAGCCCAAACCCAATCAAAACCAAACATTTCAGCCACAAAAACCCAAACCGAAACAATAACAGATAACTCAAATTCAGGAGAAAACCATTTGCATGTTATAGATGATAAAAACCCTGAAGACCGCAGGAAAATAGATGCCGAAGCTATTGAATTTCACAACACCAATTTGGCCATAATTCAGAAAAACATGGCCCGCGACCAACAAGATTTAGCAAATGAAAAAGACCCACAACGCCGTAAAGATTATGAGATGCGTATATTGGGTGCACAAGCCAATATTCAGGCTGAAAATGATCGAATTGCAACTATTCAAACCGGTGTAATTGTATTTAACCGTTCACCTTGGGATGATTATGCAAAAAGTAATTTTATCCAGAACATTGCCAAGGATCAGCGAACAATGGAAAATATAAGTCGTGGAGTTCGTAAAGCCTACGAACAGGCCGATCGTTTACCGGATGAAGAAGCCCGAAAAGTTAGGGAAATCATCAACACTAAATACAACGGGAAAATTATGGCAAATCTGGATGAAAAAGCTGCTAAAGCTATCATGGAAGAAGCCAATTTGGTAGGTAAAAAATATTATCAAGGAAAAATTGATGCGGCGTTGGCAAATAACAAAGACGCTTTAGCTGAAGCGGCATGGGCAGATGCCTGCCTGCAAACAGCCGAAATTGTAAAAACAACTGCCGATTATTCTATGATGGGCTTGTCGATGTTTGGTGGACAGTACGTAAATAATGCATATCAAGGAATTACCGGTTACATTGACGGTGGTCCGAAAGAAGCTTTTTTACGTGTTGCCGGTTCATATAACATAATAACTGGAGTTGCTGTTGATGGTTTCCGAGGGTTCGAAGATGCCGTTAATAAAGGAGGGGGCTTTGTTGAAGGTGCTATGGGCGCAGGCTGGGAAGCAGCAAAAGGCTTGATTACCGATAAAGCAATGGCGTTTGGAGTAGGTAAAATTTCAGGTAGTTTTAACCGCCCAAATGGAGATTTGCCACACATTGACGGTCCTTCTAAAACAGGACAGTCTGCAGGTAATACATCGACTATCCCGAGAAAAGTACCACGAGTTGGTGAACCCGATTTTAACCGACCTTTAACTACCCAGGAAATCGCTGTGCATCGAGAACAAATTGCCGATGGAAGAAACAAGGTAAATTCCTACAAAAAAACCTATGAAAAACTGGAGACTGCAAGAAAATCAGGAGCGCCAGTCAGCGAAATCAAAAAGATAATCATTGAGCTGGACGACCGGTCTGCAAAAATACATAGTTCTCCTCAGGCAAAAATGATGATGAAAACCATGCAAAAGCAACCAAAAAATCTTGATATGATTAAACGGTACAGCAACTCCATGGATAGGATTCATCAAAAGGTTGAAAAAAGGTATCAGGCAGAAATGCAGAAAAATGGTTGGAGTCCAGAAGAACTTCAAGCAATTCGCAATAAACCAGACCCAGCCGATTTGCAACGGGCTCGTGAAATGCAGGCACGCGGAGAAACCGTTGCGCCCGAAGCATTGCTGGGTAGTAAAACAGTGAATATGGACTACGATGCCGGACGGAAACCAAAATTAGATGCTGACGGGAAACCTTTACCTCCAATTAAAAATGGTGAGCCAGTGCCTGTTGAAGCCTGGCATGCCGATGCTCAAGCCGCCTGGGAAAAAGCATATTTGGCCGAAACCGGGCAAAGTCCCACCAAATCCTGGGAAAACATTACCCATGGTAAGATTCCTGATGCTTACGCCGACCTGAATGTTTTGCAAAAAAACGGGATTCTCCAAGCAAACAAGCAGTGGGCTGGACAAACAGCGGATGTAACCTACTACAAAGCAGAACACCTGCGTGGTTCACCCGAATTCCAAAGAGCTGAAAAATATGTAGAAATTGCCCGGGGAACTTCCAAAGACTATCGTACGAAAATGGAGCCGCTGTTTAACCAGAAAAAACCACCGGCAGGCACACCTTCCTTCGAAGCGTGGCAAAAACATAAAAATTACTGGGATAAAGTAAACGGTGTACTTAATGATATGGGCAGTGGGAAAAAAGACCCAATGACAGCCGATCGTGAAATCCGACAGATTTCAGGAGGAAAAAGTGTGCTCGAAGTTACTTTTGATATGCGTAACTTTATGGAATCTTTACTATTATTGGGTAACAATAATTGATTAAAAGTTAGTGATAATATAATACTATTTAAAAAAGTGGTGCTGAAAGCAGGCAAACTGCTGTAACCAACCATCAATGCAATTTCGCCGATGGTGTGTTTCTTTTCAAGCACATATTCCAGCGCTTTAAACATTCTAAGCAAGGTATAATAATAAATAAAAGTCATTTTTACATCACTTTTAAACAATCGGTGAAGCGAGCGTTTACTCATTCACACATAAGCAGCAATTTCTGTCAGCGAAATATTTTTATATAAATTGTCTTAATATTGTCCACTATAAATTAAAAAAAATTTTTGAAATTATTGTAAGCCTGTATTTAAAGTTTTGTTTTTAAGCATGGCGATTTGAAATGAATCCAAGATGTTCGTAAATTAATTTTACAACTCATTTTAGAAAAGCCAAAGCAGGAATAAAGCTTCCGCACCTTTTGATATTAACACACAAATCGTTGTGATTATTCATATTACCGTGGCAAATATTCACGATGTTAATGCAATTGATTGTCAATCATTGCAAAATGACTTAAAATAATTGTTCAATCTGCGAAACGCTACAAATTTTTCGAAATCATTATTGGATAAAACACCTTTACCTTTTAATGAATTTGTTTTAGTACACGACAAAAAATATATTTCATTAAAAATCAACAAAATAATGAGTTAAAAATTAGGATAAAAGACTGATATTCATTACATTAAAGAATTATCACCAAATAATTTTTCTAATGAAGAACACCAGTCTAGAGCGTAAAGATACATCGTTAATATCAGTATTGCAAGGTCATTTTAAAGGGGAACTCAATTTGGCAAGGGTCAAGCTCATCTGTTTATTTATAACGACTTTATGCAAAGTAAAGACAATTAATTATGATAGACTAGCCTCTGGATTCGACACAAAAGCTAATAAAAGCAGTTCTTACAGAAGGATACAGCGATTTATGGCCGACTTCGATTTGCCAATGAAAATTATTTCAATATTGATATTTAGTTTGTTGCCTGAAAAAACAAATTTATCATTGGTATTGGATAGAACGAATTGGAAGTTTGGTGCAAAAAACATCAATATATTAATGCTAGGCGTTAGTTATAAAAATGTGGCTTTTCCGTTGATGTTCAAAATGTTAGACAAGCGGGGAAATTCAGATACCGAGGAGCGAATTGATTTGATTAAGAAATATATTGAGTGGTTTGGAAAACAAAGCATCAATTGCTTATTGGCCGATAGAGAATTTGTTGGGGGTAAATGGCTGGAATTTTTGAACAAGGAAGATATTCGATATTATATCCGAATCAGAAATAATTTCAAAATTTATTCATACCAAAAACAAGGAGAAATAAAAGCATTTAGCTGGCATCTCGATTTTAAAACTCATGGTTCTATGAAAAAACAGGTTGAAGTTCATATATAATAGTTTGGTTAATTATCTTCAAGAGCTCCTTTTTAAGGGGCTTTTTTAGTTTTATACAATTAAAATTTAATTAAGCATAATGGCTCTTGTTTATTGTTTTTGGTTATTTTAGCGATGTTATAAAAAAAATTGTAAAACTGAAACATTTAATAATAGAATGAAAATTAATGTAGTTGCATCATTAAGTTACTGGAATCTTAAAAATAAATAGACCGAATGCTCTTTAATTCCATAGATTTTGCCATTTTTTTGCCAATAGTATTTTTACTCTATTGGTTTGTTGCAAATAAAAACCTCAAACTTCAAAATTTATTAATAGTTGTATCTAGCTATGTGTTTTACGGCTGGTGGGATTGGCGTTTTTTGGCATTGATACTTTTTAGTACTCTAGTTGACTATTTGATTGGGGTAGGACTTTTAAAAGAAGAAAATGGCAAAAAACGAAAAGCACTACTTTGGACAAGCATCATAGTAAATTTAGGTTTTCTTGGATTTTTTAAATATTACAATTTTTTCATAGAAAATTTTACCACGGCTTTTTCTTTCTTTGGAAATGAAATTCAAGCCAATTCTTTAAATATCATTTTACCGGTTGGTATTAGTTTTTATACATTTCAAACTTTAAGTTATTCTATTGATGTTTACCGCAGAAAGCTAGAACCTACTAAAGATTTTATCGCCTTTACTGCCTTTGTAAGTTTTTTTCCGCAATTGGTGGCTGGCCCAATTGAAAGAGCAACTAATTTATTGCCTCAGTTTTATAAAAAGAGAACTTTTGATTATAACAAAGCAGTGGATGGTATGCGTCAGATACTTTGGGGTCTTTTCAAAAAAATGGTAATTGCTGATAATTGTGCAGAATATGCTAATATCATATTTAATAACTCGGATAATTACAATGGGAGTACTTTATTTTTAGGTGCTTTGTTCTTTGCTTTTCAAATTTATGGCGATTTTTCAGGGTATTCAGATATTGCAATTGGAACATCAAGACTTTTTGGATTTGATTTAAAGAGAAATTTTGCGTTTCCTTATTTTTCAAGAGATATTGCGGAGTTTTGGCGACGTTGGCACATTTCACTTTCTACTTGGTTTAGAGATTATTTATACATTCCATTGGGCGGAAGCAGAGGTGGGATCTGGATGAACGTCAGGAATATTTTTATCATATTTATTGTAAGTGGTTTTTGGCACGGCGCAAATTGGACATTTATTGTTTGGGGAGCTTTAAATGCCCTGTATTTTTTACCGTTATTACTTTTAAATAAAAACAGACAGCATATCGGAATTGTTGCACAAGGAAAATACTTCCCCACCTTAAGAGAATTTTTCCAAATAATATTAACTTTTGGTTTGACTGTATTTGCTTGGATATTTTTTAGGGCTGAAAATATTGACCACGCCTTAAATTATATTTCAGAAATATTTTCAACATCTATTTTAAGTCTTCCTGATTTTAAAGAGATTTATGGGGCTTATGTAACGTTAGGGTTAGTCACTATTTTTATGATGGTTGAGTGGTTTGGAAGAGACCATGAATTCGCCATTGAAAAACTAATAATTAATAGATCAAGAACACTTAGATGGTCATTTTATTCTTTTATCATATTTATAATTATAATGTTTGCCCAAACAAAAGAGACTCCGTTTATTTATTTTCAATTTTAGACAGATGAAAAAATTTATTATTTTGTTGCTCAAATTTTCTCTTTTTTCACTAGTGTTCTATAGTTTTTTAATTATTTTTTGGGGAAGATTTGCGCCATCTGTTTTGAGTCCAAATTTAAATTTTACATATATAAAATACGGATTTACAAATACCAGATTAAATGAAATTAAAAACTTTAAAAATATAGATATTTTATTTTTGGGTTCATCACATGCGTATCGTGGTTTTGATACTAGAATTTTCGATGAAGCTGGATTAAAATCATTTAATTTAGGCTCAAGTTCCCAAACACCGCTTCAAACAGAAATTCTGCTAAAAAGATATTTGGATTCTTTAACCCCCAAAATGATATTATTTGAAGTGTCTCCAGTAACGTTTAGTTTAGATGGCGTAGAGTCAACTTTGGATATTATTTCAAATGATAAAAATGATTTCAATTCAATTAAGTTAGCTTTGAAACAAAATAATTTAAAAATTTACAACACTTTGTTTTATTCCTTTTTTCACTCATTTTACCGTGATTTATTTGATGAAAAAAAGTATGCAGAGGACATAAAGAAAGGTAATGATACATATATTAGCGGAGGTTATGTAGAAAATCAAATGAAGTACTTTAAATATGTTGATTACCCAGAGATTAAATGGGTGTTTAACGAAACCCAATTTTCTGCGTTACAAAGAATTATTGAGCTTGTTAATAAACGCAATATTAAATTGATTTTTATTCAAGCACCAAGCACTTCCAGTTTTTATAAGTCCCATACCAATAACCTCGAATTTGATGAGAGAATTAATAAGTACGGAATTTACTATAATTTTAATGTGATATCAAAATTAGATGATTCACTACATTTTTACGATGCCCATCACTTAAATCAAAATGGCGTAGAAATATTCGATAATGATGTCATAAATCTTTTGGTTAAGAATGAATTTATTAAAAGAGAATAAAGAATATCTATAAATTTGAAAAGCATTTCAACAAAAAAACCACCCAAAAACAAAAAAAATTATTCTTAAAATAAACCGTATAATATTATTTGAAAAAGCTGTTTTCGAGTTCTGGTATTAAAAAAAAGAATCCCAAAAAAAATAATTTTACCAATTGTGTTTTTCCATTTATTTTTAAGACTATGATAAATGTTAGCTTTCGTTTACTTCAATAATGGTTAACTTTGTGATTCAATTTTTTAAATTAGTAACATTATGAGCGATTCTAAAAAACAGAGCGAAGCTTTATTATATCACCAATACCCGAGTCCGGGCAAAATTCAAGTAGTACCAACAAAAAAACATGCAACCCAACGCGATTTGTCGTTGGCATATTCACCGGGTGTGGCGGAGCCGTGTTTGGCCATCGAAAAAAATCCGGATGACGTTTATAAATATACCGCAAAAGGAAATTTAGTGGCCGTTATTTCTAACGGTACCGCAGTTTTGGGTTTGGGCGACATTGGAGCCATGGCAGGAAAACCTGTGATGGAAGGAAAAGGATTGCTTTTTAAAATATTCGCCGACATCGATGTTTTTGACATTGAAGTGGATACACACGATGTGGAGAAATTTATTGAAACCGTAAAAAATATTTCGGTCACTTTTGGCGGCATTAATCTAGAAGATATAAAAGCGCCTGAAGCTTTCGAAATTGAACGCAGGCTGAAAGAAGAATTGGACATTCCCGTAATGCATGACGACCAACATGGTACGGCAATCATTTCAGCGGCAGCGTTAAAAAATGCAGTTGAAATAACTGGAAAAGATCTTTCAAAAGTTAAAATTGTGGTAAGCGGCGCAGGCGCTGCAGCCATTTCTTGTTCAAGATTGTATTTGGCTATTGGTGCTTCAAGAGAAAATTTGGTGATGTGCGACAGTAAGGGCGTTATCAGAAAAGATGCTCCTAATTTGAATGAGCAAAAAGCAGAGTTTGCTACTGACAGAGATTTACATTCTTTGGAAGAAGCAATGGTTGACAGCGATGTTTTTATTGGACTTTCAAAAGGAGATCTTGTAACACCTGCCATGTTGATGACCATGGCAAAAGATCCAATTGTTTTTGCGATGGCAAATCCAAATCCTGAAATTGAATATGATTTGGCGGTGGCAACAAGAAAAGACATTATTATGGCCACCGGACGTTCAGATTATCCCAACCAAGTGAATAATGTGCTCGGATTTCCATATATTTTTAGAGGTGCTTTAGACGTAAGAGCCACTAAGATAAATGAAGAAATGAAATTGGCTGCCGTTCATGCCTTGGCAAATTTAGCCAAAGAAACCGTTCCCGAACATCTAAATATTTTATACGGAGAAACCAATATAAAATTTGGTAAAGAGTACATCATTCCAAAACCATTTGACCACAGATTAATTACTGAAGTTCCGCCGGCAGTGGCAAAAGCAGCTATGGAATCGGGCGTGGCAAAACAACCAATTACAGATTGGGAAGCCTACAAAGAAGCATTGGCCGAAAGATTGGGAACAGGAAGCAAATTAATGCGTATGCTCATGTCTCGCGCAAAAGATGATCCAAAAACCATCATTATTGCTGAAGCTGATCATTTAGATGTATTGAAAGCCGCACAAATTATTCACGATGAAGGTATTGGAAAACCAATTTTATTGGGCGACAAAAAAATCATTAAAGAATTAATGAAGGAAATCAATTTTACTGCAGATGTGAAAATTTTGGATCCAATATGCGATGAAGAGGAAGAACACAGAAACAGGTATGCACAAGTTTATTGGGAAAAAAGACAGCGCAATGGAATCACGTTATTCGCTGCGCAAAAATTAATGCGTGAACGCAACTATTTTGCGGCCATGATGTTAAATGAAGGTGAAGGAGATTCTTTAATTACCGGTTATTCAAGAGCTTATCCAACTGTTGTAAAGCCAATGATTGAGTTAATAGGTAAAGAAAAAGGTGTTAAACGTATTGCGGCAACAAACATTATGTTAACCAAAAGAGGCCCAATATTCTTTTCAGACACCGCAATAAATATTGATCCAACAGCTGAAGAATTGGCAAATATAGCATATATGACCAGCGTATCCATGAAGATGTTTGGATTTGAACCTAATTTGGCGATGTTGTCATTCTCAAATTTCGGATCATCTCCATCTCCGTTGGCAAATAAAGTTGCGCAAGCTGTTGAAATTATGCACAGAAGACACCCGGAAGTAAATGTGGACGGAGAAATACAAGCCGATTTTGCACTGAACCCTAAATTAATGAAAGATAAATTTCCTTTTTCAAGATTGACCGATAAAAAAGTGAATGGTTTGATATTTCCTAGTTTGGAAGCCGCAAATATTGGCTATAAACTCATGAAAGAGTTTGATCAAATTGTATCAATCGGGCCAATTATTATGGGACTTCAAAAGCCTGTTCATATTCTGCAGCTCGGCGCCGGCGTCGACGAAATTGTGAATATGGCTTGCGTGGCAATTGTGCACGCTCAGGAAAAAATGAATAGTATGTAATATTTTACTACATTTGGGAGTCCATAGAAAAAATGAAACGAGCCATAACAAATTTTGATGCACAGCAGAATGATTAATGGCGACTGCATCTGTACCAATAAAAAATAAAATTTAAACAGATGAAATATGATAACGCACATAAGAGGAAAATTAGTTGAAAAAAACCCAACGTATGCCGTTGTAGAAACCAATGGCGTAGGTTATTGGCTTAATATTTCTCTTAACACCTATTCTCAGCTCCCGGATAACGAATTTGTTATGCTGTATACGCATCTTTCCATCAAGGAAGATGCGCATACATTATACGGATTTATCAATAAAACGGAACGCGAAATTTTTAGATTGCTTATTTCCGTTTCTGGAGTCGGACCAAGTATTGCCCGAACCATGCTATCATCCATGACCACTGATGAAATTCAACAAGCAATCGCTTCAAACAATGTTTCCGTTATCCAGTCCGTAAAAGGAATCGGCGTTAAAACAGCACAACGCGTTTTGGTCGATTTGAGGGATAAAATTTCCAAAACCTATGCCATTGATGAAGTTTATATCAGCCAAAGCAATACGATTAAAAATGAAGCGTTATCAGCATTAGAGGTCTTAGGATTTAATAAAAAACAAGTTGAAAAAGTTGTGGATAAAATTTTGGCCGAAGACAAAAACCTAAGTGTTGAGGTTTTAATAAAAAACGCATTGAAAAATTTATAAAAATTGAAAAACGAGCGATATATAGTTAAAACGTATATTTTATTTTTTTTCTTTTGGTTTTTTCTGTCCGCAGTTAAAGCCCAAACACCTCCTGTTTTAGCCGCAAATGACACTACAATTGTTGGAAAAGCAACCGACACCATAAAATTAAAGTACCCATTTAAAAGATTTCAGGAAGGAAGCTTGTTTTTAACCGACCCAAAGCAATCGGAAATTATTTACGATACCGCACTTGGGAAATATATGGTTGTTGAAAAAATTGGAGATTATTACGTTCAGTACCCAATTTTTATGACTTTGGAAGAATACAAGCAATACCAGCTTAAAAAGGATATGCTTGCCTATTACAAAAACAAAATAAGCGCAACCAACCCTAAAAAAGCGGGAAGCGCTGAGGAACAAAAAAATTTATTGCCAACGTATTACGTAAAATCTGACTTTTTTCAATCCGTTTTTGGCGGAAATACCATTGAGGTAAATCCGCAGGGATCGGTATTGGTAAAGTTGGGAATGCTGTATCAAAAAGTTGACAATCCGCAATTGTCTGAACGCAACAGAAAAAGTTTTACCTTTGATTTTAACCAGGAAATTAGCGCAAGTATCCTCGCTAAAATTGGAACCAAGTTAAAAGTAAGTGCGCAATACGACACGCAATCAACCTTTAATTTCCAAAATCAGATAAAGTTGGAATACACCCCAACCGAAGATGACATTCTTCAAAAAATAGAGGTCGGGAATGTAAGCATGCCGCTTAAAAACTCATTAATTGTTGGCGCCCAAAGTTTATTTGGGGTTAAAACGCAATTGCAATTTGGAAAAACATCTGTTACCGGCGTTTTTGCCGAACAAAAATCGCAGACAAAAACAGTGGCAGCACAAGGCGGTTCCACCATCCAGGAATTTGAATTGCATGCAACGGATTACGATGAAAACAGGCATTTCTTTTTGGCGCAATATTTTAGGGATCAATACAACACCGCTTTAAAAGATTATCCGTTAATAAACAGCGCGGTAAATATTACAAGAGTGGAAGTTTGGGTCACCAACAGAAACGCCACAACCATTGATATCAGAAACATTGTGGCATTGTCTGACATTGGGGAAGGCGATCCAACAAATATTGGTCCGGCAAACGTAACGCCGGTTCCTGGCGCACTTTTCCCTTCAAACACAGCAAACGACATTTCATCGATATTGACAACCACAAATCCGGTTCGTAATATTTCAACAGTTGGCAACGGTTTGTCCCCTTTTGGAATGCAGCAAGGACGTGATTATTCGGTTTTGGAAAATGCCATCAAATTAAGGCCCGATGAATACAGAGTGCATCCGCAATTGGGGTTTATTTCATTAAACCGAAGGTTGGCCGATTCTGATGTGCTTGCAGTTTCTTTTGAATATACCATAAGCGGAGATTCCCAAGTATATAAAGTGGGTGAATTTGCCAGCGACGGTATTATTGCGCCTGAAAATATTGTGGTAAAACTGTTGCGAAGCGAAATCATAAGCACGCAAATTCCGATGTGGGATTTGATGATGAAAAATATCTATTCTCTACAAACCTACAGAATGCAGCGCGATGGTTTTAGGTTGGAATTGCTGTATGCCGATGATGCAACCGGTGTATCGATTAACGTTTTGCAAAATGCGCAAACTCCTGGTGTTTCAGACAAGACATTGATGAATTTATTGGATGTGGACAGGCTGGACCAAAGCCAGTTTTACACACCCGAAGGCGATGGTTATTTTGATTATGTGGAAGGCGCTACGGTAAATTCGGAAAAAGGATATATTCTTTTTCCAAATATTGAGCCTTTCGGTGCAGATTTACAGGCTAAATTAACCAGCAGTGCCGATGAAATTTATATTTTTAATGAATTGTACCGAATTACGCAATCCGAAGCAAAAAATAATTTTCAGCAAAAAGACAAGTATTTAATAAAGGGATATCATAAATCTGAAAGTGCCAACGGCATTCCGTTAGGCGCTTTTAACGTGGCGCAAGGCTCGGTTAGGGTAACTTCCGGCGGAAGGGAATTGGTTGAAGGTGTTGATTATGTGGTGGATTATCAAATGGGACGGGTACAAATTATCAATCCTAGTTTGGAAGCTTCCAATGCACCAATTGAAGTTTCTGTTGAAAACAATGCCACCTTTAATTTACAGACAAAAAGCTTTTTGGGCGTTAACATAGAACATAAGTTTTCCGATAATTTTATTGCAGGCGCCACCATTTTAAATTTAAATGAAAAGCCATTAACCCAAAAAGCTTTGTTCGGACAAGAACCAATCAACAATACTATTTTTGGACTGAATGCAAGCTTCGGAACAGAAGTGCCAAAATTTACAAAATGGGTAAATAAATTGCCTAATATTGATACCGATGTTCCTTCAAATTTTTCAGTTCGTGGGGATTTTGCCTATATAATTCCGGGTTCGCCAAAAAGAATTGAGTTAGACGGCCAAGCCACTTCTTATGTGGATGATTTTGAAGGCTCGCAAATTCCAATTGAAATAAAAACAATTCAGCAATGGTATATGGCAAGCACGCCGCAATACCAAACGCAATTTGATTTGGGTGGAAATGCCACTGGTTTGTCTTATGGTTACAAAAGAGCTAGATTGGCTTGGTATACCGTTGATCCGCTTTTTTATGGCGGATCTTCATTACAACCCGGAAACATTGACAATGCCGAGCTTTCTCGTGCTGAGGTTAGAAGAATTAGATATGAAGAATTATTCCCTGAACAGGATTTAGATTTAACACAGTCAACAGTAGTGAGAACTTTAGATTTGGCGTATTACCCGAATGAAAGAGGAAGCTATAATTATGACACATCAAATTTGGGCGCCGACGGAAAATTCATCGACCCTGAAGACAGATGGGCCGGAATTACAAGACCTTTAACCACCACAAACTTTGAGCAATCAAACGTTGAATATATCCAATTTTGGTTGATGGATCCGTACGAACATTATTCCATTACAAATGAAGAAGGATTGCCAGCGGGAGTAAATCCGAACAACCCCATAAATCAGGTAGGGGAAGTTTATTTTAACCTAGGAAATGTTTCAGAAGACATTTTAAAGGACGGCAGAAAAATGTATGAAAACGGCTTGCCCGAAAGTGCGTTGAGCACCAGTAATACCGAACCGACCGTTTGGGGTAAAATTCCCACCAACCAATCTTTATTGTATGCTTTTAGCGACAAAGACAATGAACGTTTGAGCCAGGATATTGGTTTTGACGGAATGAATGATGCCGAAGAAACCCAATTGTTTGGAACCGCTTTTGGTCCCGATCCCGCAAATGACAATTACTCCTATTTCCGAAGTTCAGATTACGACGCCAACAATGCATCTATTTTAACACGCTATAAAAAGTTTAACAACACACAGGGAAATTCGCCAACCAATAATTTATCAACCGAAAGCTATCCAACTTCAGCCACAACATTTCCCGATGTTGAAGACATCAATAGAGACCAAACCATGAATACGGTTGAAAGCTATTATCAATACAAAGTGTCGTTAAATAAAAGCGATTTGGTTATTGGGCAAAACAATATTGTTGATGAAAAAATAGTGACCGTTGAACTTGAAGACGGCAGCAAAAAAGAGTTTAGATGGTTGCAATTTAGGATTCAGGTAAGCAGTCCGGATGAGGTTGTCAACAATATTACGGGGTTTAACACCATTCGTTTTATGCGAATATTTTTAACCAAATTCAAAATGCCGGTGGTGTTGCGTTTTGGCGAGTTGCAGTTGGTGCGCGGAGATTGGAGACGTTATACAAAAACCTTGGATGAAGTGATTGTGCCTCCTCAAGATTTAACAAATACGCAACTGCAAAATTTTCAGGTGGGCGTGGTCAATATTCAGGAGAATGAAGCCAGAAATCCAATTCCTTATGTGTTGCCTCCTGGCATTGAGCGTGAAATATTAAGGGGAACCACCACCTTGCAAAAACAAAATGAGCAATCGCTTTCATTAAAAGTTATCGATTTGGAACCTGAGGAAACAAGAGCCATATTCAAAAATGTTAGGGTGGATTTAAGAATGTACAAACACTTAAAATTGTTTTTGCATGCGGAAGGCGTTCAAACAAAACCACAAGTTCAAGACAATGAATTAAAAGCCATTATAAGAATTGGAAGTGACTTAAACGACAATTATTATCAGCTTGAAAAATTATTGGCTATTTCCGATTATGGCGTAACAACACCTTATGAAATTTGGCCCGAAGAAAATAATTTAGATGCCTTTTTGGAATATTTAGGAAAACTTAAATTGTTGCGATTTGAAGCAGGAATTGCCCCAAACGTGTTATTCCCGGCAGTAAATATACCTTCGCCTATTGACGGATTGGAGGGTTACGAAATTAGGGTAAAAGGAAATCCGAATTTGGCGAACATCAAAACCATTATGCTTGGGGTAAAAAATGCAACAACCACCAATAAAAGCGCTGAGATTTGGTTCAATGAAATGCGGGTTTCTGAGTTCGACAATAAAGGCGGTTGGGCAGCCGTGGTGAGCGCCGACGCAAATTTTGCCGATTTTGCCGATGTTTCCGTAACAGGAAGAATGGAAACACAGGGATTTGGAGGCATTGAGCAACGCGTAAATGAACGCAGCCAGCAAGACACAAAATTGTATGACGTGGTCACCAATGTAAATTTGGGGAAACTGTTGCCGAAAGATTGGGGCATACGATTGCCTTTTAATTATAGCGTTTCAGAAGAATTTAGGGATCCAAAATATGATCCGCAATATCAGGATGTGTTGTTTGACGACGCAAAAGACATCAACCCAAACAGTGCCAGCGCAAGAGATTATACCAAACGCAGAAGCATCAGTTTAATCAATGTCAGAAAAGAATTTAATCCTAATTCAGACAATAAACAGCGTTTTTACAGTGTGGAAAACTTATCGGTTTCCTACGCTTACAACGACACGTATCATAAAGATTACAATGTCCAAAAATATAATGACCAAAATGTGCGGACATCGGCCAACTATAATTACAGTTTTAAGGAATTGACGGTAGAGCCATTCAAAAATTCTGATGCCCTTAAAGGAAAATATTTACAATTCATTAAAGATTTTAATGTGAATCTGTTGCCTTCAACAATCTCTGTAAATTCAAATATCATAAGACGTTATAATGAACAGCTTTCCAGAAGTTTAATTGAAGGATTGCCGGAATTGCCCGTGTTGCGCCAACGTCATTTTATGTTTGATTGGGATTATGCCATTGGATATAATTTAACAAAATCGTTACAGTTTAATTTTAGGGCGACCAACAACAATATTTATGATGACTTCTTCGCTACGGATGACATTAAATTATTTGACAATTTTTTCACCACCGGCAGACCCGATCATTACCGCCAATCGTTAAACGGAACCTACAAAATACCGTTGAATAAAATACCGTTTTTAGATTTTGCAAATGCAAATTACGCCTATACGGCCGATTTTGACTGGCAGGCATCGTCACAATCTTATGTGGATAAAGTGGGAAATGTTATTCAAAATGCAAACACACATACTTTAGGTTTCGATTTAGACTTTAATAAATTTTACAAAACCATTGGCATAGACAAGCTGTTGAATAAAAAACCCAAGGTTGGCGAAACAAATCAGCCAGCAACAGAAACCGCTGAAAATAATTCGGCCAAAAAGAATAAATCTGCCGGATCTGACATTGGACAAACTTTTTATAATGTTTTGACAGCTGTTAAAAAGGCACGGATTAATTATTCTGAAAATAACGGAACTTTCTTGCCGGGTTATGTGCCTCAAATCGGATTTTTGGGACGAGACAATTACAGCGGCGGACTTGCGCCAACATTCGGATTTGTGTTCGGAAGCCAAATTGACATCAGACAAAGGGCCGTTGAAAATGGATGGTTATTGTCTAGAGACATCAACGATCCTTATTTCAACAGAACCTTCAGCCAAACGCATTTAAATAAATTGGACGCAACCATTACCGTTGAGCCATCAAAAAATTTGGATATTGAGTTTAGGGGAACCAAAACCTACACTAAAAATACTTCTCAACAATTGGATGTGGTGAACGGCATCTTAAATTCAGATTCGCCAATTACCCAATACGGAAATTTTAGCATAAGCCACAATATGATCAAAACATCATTCAATAACAGTGATGTCACTTTTGAAGAATTTAAAAACAACCGAACCATTATTGCGCAACGTTTGGCAACAAATACAGGCCAACCAATAAGCGGTTTTGGGGAAACAAGCGAACAGGTTATGCTTCCGGCATTTATGGCTGCCTATTCCGGTAAAGATGCGGCTACCGTAAAATTAGACGCTTTTAGGGAAGTGCCAATTCCAAGTTGGAAATTAACCTACAAAGGATTGATGCAAATGGCTTGGTTTAAGGAACATTTTAGAAGTTTTTTAATAACCCACAGCTATAATTCCTTATATTCTATCACAAGTTTCAGCAATAATTTGGCTTATAATAATAACAATCCTTATGCAGAAACCGATATTGCAGGCAATTACATCAACAAAACCATCTTCTCAAATGTTAATTTACTGGAAGAATTTTCTCCATTGATAAAAGTGGATGTGAAAATGAAAAATTCCGTATCTTTCAGCGGTCGAATAAACAAGGACAGAGGGCTTACTTTAAACTTTAACAACAACACAATTACCCAAATAAAAGGAACGGAATATGTGGTTGGGTTGGGGTACAGACTTAAAGATTTGGCCATGAACTTTAAGTTTGGCGGTGAAGTGACAAAGCTAAAAGGAGACCTCGATTTAAGGGCCGATGTATCTTTGAGAGACAATGAAACAATTATTAGAGCCATTGATAAAGACAACAATCAAGTAACGGGCGGACAACGTTTATTGTCCTTGAAATTCTTTGCAGATTACGCGGTGAGTAAAAATTTAACAACCTCTTTTTACTTCGACCAAAGTTCTTCTCAATACGCAATTTCAACAACTTTCCCAAGGCAATCTATAAGCTCGGGATTAAGCGTCAGGTATATATTTGGTAATTAAACAATAAAATAAACAGTAAATTAAATAATAAAAATAATGAAAATTCCAGCAGATTTAAAATACACTAAAGACCACGAATGGATTAAAATTGAAGGCAATATAGCCACCGTTGGCATTACGCATTTTGCGCAGAGCGAATTGGGCGACATTGTTTATGTTGATGTTGATACTTTAAACGAAACGATTGAGAAAGAAGAAGTCTTTGGGTCGGTGGAGGCCGTAAAAACTGTTTCAGATTTATTTATGCCAATTTCTGGTGAAATAATCGAATTTAACGAAACTTTAGGTGATGAACCAGAAAAAGTAAACAAAGACCCTTACGGAGAAGGATGGATGATTAAAATTGCCATTTCAAACGCCTCTCAAATAGAAGAATTATTATCGGCAAAGGAATACGGAGAACTGATTGGGGCGTAATTATTTCTTTTACATTGCCTTATTCTTAACAATTGCAATTGCAGTTGGAAGTTTAATTTCTCTTAAAAGCAAATTGCAAATTGATGTGCAAGTTTCAGATAAAATATTGCACACGGTTGGTTATTTTATGTTGACAATAAGCTGGTTAATGGCTTATAACGTAAAATCCAATCCGATGAAATTGAGCCTGCTTATTGCTTCGGCAGTTTTTATTTATGGCATAATTATTGAGATTTTGCAAGGAGCATTAACCGATTACCGGCAAGCAGATTTATACGATGTATTTGCCAATTTTTCGGGTATTGCAGTTGCAATTATGTTTTTTGCCCTTGTTTTAAAAAAAAATTAATATCATTTAAAAAATATACTTGTATAATATATTTAAATTATTAAATTAGCAACCTATAAAAATTTTACAGATGCAAGTCAAAAAAAATCCAAAAGCGAATTTAGAGACCTACACCAAATTGTTTATGCAGTTAGGTTTGGTATTAGCACTTTTAGTGGTGTATTTAGCCATTGAAAAGAAGACGTATGATAGAGTTATCGCTGAACTTGGTCCGGCAAGCTATAATGCCGAAGATGAAGAGCAAACTATCGAAATTGAGCAGGTTAAGCCGCCAGAACAGCAAGCGCCACCGCCTCCGGCACCTGATAAAATTGAAATTGTTGAAGATGAAAAGGAAGTTGAAGAGACGGTAATTAAATCAACAGAGTCAAACGAAAAAACAGCTGTTGAAGTTAAGAAAATTGTTGAGGTGAGCATAGATGAAGATATCATGGAAGATGTACCTTTTGCAATTATTGAAGACGTTCCGGTATATCCAGGATGTAAAGGCTCAAAAGCAGAATTAAAGGAATGTTTGCAAGATAAAATTTCTAAACATGTGAATTCTAAATTTAATGCCGATTTGGCATCGGAATTGGGATTAACGCCAGGTATTAAAAAAATATTTGTGATGTTTAAAATTGATAAAACAGGTGAGATTACTGATATTCAAGCAAGAGCCCCTCACAAAAGATTGGAAGCTGAAGCAATTAGAGTAGTGCAATCATTGCCTAAAATGATTCCGGGAAAACAACGTGGCCGTCCGGTTGGTGTAAAATACAGTTTGCCAATTGCATTTAAAGTTGAGTAAATAATTTTCAAAATTATATAAAAATACTGCTTCCACTGGAAGCAGTATTTTTTTTGCTTCAATTTCAAAAGCGTATTTTCTTATAAAAAAACGGTAAATTTGTCCTAAATACACAATAGATGGAATTTAACAATATTCTTTTACGAAAAGGATACGTCAAAATAAAACTCAAAAAGATCAACACCAATCATTTTGAACTTAAAGCAAAATTAAACAATGTAAAAGGCCGTTTTATTTTAGATACCGGCGCTTCAAACTCGTGTATCGACATTAATCTGGCCGAAAAATTTAAATTAGAAGTTAAAGATTCCGACACAAAAGCTGCAGGTGCAGGTGCCATTGGAATGGAAACAAAAATTTCTTCTAAAAACAATATTGAAATTAACCAGTGGAAATACCAAAATTTCACGGTAGTGTTACTCGATTTAACCCACGTAAACACAGCATTAACTGAACATCATGCAGAAGCTGTTGACGGCATTATAGGCGCCGATATTTTAGAAAAAGGAAAAGCAATCATTAATTATGAAAAGAAAAGTTTGTATTTAAAGAAATTGGTTTTTAAGTTTTAAAAGCCCCCTAACCCCCGAAGGGGGAATAAAAAAAAGTTAAAAGTTAAATATTAAAAGTAAAATAATTTACGACTTAAAATTTAATATGAAAAACTTCGAAAACAAAAAAACCGGGCAATTTGCCCGATTTTTATGATACTAATATTTTTTGGTTCTTATAATTCCAACGCTTTTTTAGGATTGTTATCCATTAAAATCTCGACAGGATTTTCCAGTGCTTCTTTAACGGCAACCAAGAATCCAACAGATTCTCTTCCGTCAATAACTCTGTGGTCATAAGATAAGGCAACATACATAATTGGCCTAATCACCACTTCGCCTTTAACGGCAACCGGTCTATCAACAATGTTGTGCATTCCTAAAATTCCGCTTTGGGGAGGATTTATGATTGGTGTTGACAACATAGAACCAAAAACGCCGCCGTTGGTAATGGTAAATGTGCCGCCGGTCATTTCATCAACCGTTATTTGTCCGTCTCTTGCTCTTAAAGCCAAACGTTTTACTTCGTTTTCCACGCCTCTGAAAGAAAGATTTTCCGCATTTCTGATGACCGGAACCATCAATCCTTTCGGACCTGAAACCGCAATAGAAATATCCACAAAATCGTGCAATATTTTATAATCGCCATCCAACATAGAATTCACGTCGGGAAACAATTTTAAAGCTCTTACAACCGCTAAAGTAAAGAAACTCATAAATCCCAATCCAACATTGTGTTTCTCTTTAAATGCATCTTTATAGTCGTTTCTTAAGTCGAAAATAGGTTTCATATCCACTTCATTAAAAGTGGTAAGCATGGCAGTTTCATTTTTCACGGCAACCAATCGCTCGGCCACTTTTCTGCGAAGCATAGAAAGTTTTGTGCGCTCACTGCTTCTTGAACCGCCGGCTGGCGTTCCCATGCTTGGAACTGCGTTTACGGCATCGTCTTTTGTGATCCGGCCATCTTTGCCAGTTCCAATTACATCCGAAGCCGCCATTCCTTTTTCAGTCAATATTTTCTTTGCTGCGGGTGACGCTGCGTTGCTTGCGTACGTTTTTTCTGCTGCAATTGGAGCGATAGGCTTCTCGACTGCGCTCGAAGTGACGGTTTTTTCAATAGAAACTGAAGACTGCTTACTGCTCACTGCTTTTTCACTGCCTTCCGGTTTTTTGCCTTCTAAATCGATTAAACAAACAACAGAACCAACCTTTACGGTATCGCCTTCTTCGGCTTTAAGTGTGATAATGCCGCTTTCTTCGGCAGGCAATTCAAGGGTTGCTTTGTCGGAATCCACTTCGGCAATAGGCTGGTCTTTTTCAACATAATCACCATCTTTTACAAGCCAAGCCGCAATTTCTACTTCTGTGATAGATTCTCCCGGTGAGGGAACTTTCATTTCTAAAATCATCTTTTTTATCTTTTTTAACCTAAATCTCTTCTGAAGAAGATATTTTAAAGTTTATATTATTTGTTATTTTCAAATACTTTATCAATTACGCGTTGGTGTCTTTGCTTAAACCTGGCAGATGAACCTGCTGCAGGAACCGCGTGAAACGATTGTGATGCCACTTCCAAATTTACCAGCCTGAAACGTTGCAGCATAAAACTCCAAGCGCCCATATTTTCTGGTTCTTCTTGTGCCCAAACGTATTTTTTAGCATTTGGATAACTGTCGATTACCTGTTGTAATTTTTCCAGATGTAACGGAAAAAGTTGTTCAATTCTTACCAAAGCAACATCATTTCTTTCCAAAGAAGTGCGTTCGGCCAATAAATCGTAATAAAATTTACCGGTGCAAAATACCAATTTGGTCACATTTTTTTTGTCGATTGCATCATCAATCACCTCCTGAAAACTACCTTTGGAAAATTCATCCAATGAAGAAGTTGCGGCCGGATGGCGGAGCAAACTTTTAGGCGTAAACACGATAAGCGGTTTGCGGTAATCGCGTTTCATTTGACGGCGCAACAGATGGAAAAAATTTGAGGGCGTTGTGCAATCGGCCAAAATCATATTGTCTATGGCGCACAATTGCAGAAAACGTTCCATACGCGCCGATGAATGTTCAGATCCTTGTCCTTCATAGCCATGAGGTAACAATATCACAATTCCGTTTTGCAATTTCCATTTGTCTTCGGCGGCCGACATATATTGGTCGAAAATAATTTGGGCGCCATTCGCAAAATCTCCGAACTGCGCTTCCCAAATGGTCAATGTATTTGGATTTGCCATGGCGTAACCATAATCAAAACCAAGTACGCCATATTCAGACAAAAGGGAATTGTAAATGTTCATTTTCCCCTGATTTTCACCAATCATATTAAGCAAATTGATGCGTTCTTCAGAAATTTCATCACGTAAAATAGCGTGGCGGTGGCTAAAAGTTCCGCGTTCCACATCCTGGCCGGAAATACGAATGTCAAATCCTTCCTGAAGCAAGGTTCCATAAGCCAATGTTTCGCCCATTCCCCAATCTATCCGGTCATTTTCAAAAACCATTTGGTGTCTGTCCAGCAAAATTTTCTCAGCTTTTCTCAAAAATTTAATGCCTTTTGGAACGGTTGAAACAATTTTTGCGATGTCTTTAAGTTTCGCTTTTGGGTAAGCGGTTTTTTCGGAAATTAACATTGCTTCCAAACCTCTTCGGGTAAAATCTACCCAGGTTTCTTGCATAAACTCTCTAACTTTTGAGGTTTCAACCTCTTTTGAATGTAGGTATTCTTCTTCCAACAAGTCTTTAAATTCGGCAATAATTTTATTTAAATATGCATCATCAATAACACCTTCTTCTATCAATTTTTGAGCATAAATATCTCTCGGATTTGGGTGTTTTGCAATGGCTTTATATAATTTTGGCTGTGTAAATCGAGGTTCATCACCTTCATTATGTCCGTATTTCCGGTAACCGAGCAGGTCAATAAAAATATCTCTTTTGAATTGCATTCTAAAATTCATGGCAATTTCTATGGCATGTGTCACCGCTTCCACATCATCGGCGTTTACGTGCAATACCGGTGACAAAGTTACTTTTGCTACATCGGTACAATAGGTACTTGAGCGCGCATCCAAATAATTTGTGGTAAATCCGATTTGATTATTTACGACAATATGAATGGTTCCGCCAGTTGAATAACCAGCCAATTGACTCATTTGGATCACTTCATAAACAACGCCTTGCGCTGCGATTGCGGCATCACCGTGAACAATAATCGGAAGCAATTTTGAATCGTCTCCGTTGTAATCTTTGTCTATTTTTGCGCGGGAAATCCCTTGAACCACCGGGCCAACGGTTTCCAAATGTGAAGGATTCGGAACCAAATTCATAATAAGTTCCGTGCCGGTTTTTAATGTTTTTCGCGTGGTTAAACCCAAATGGTATTTAACATCGCCATCAATGTCTTCATCTTCAAAATCTTTGCCTTCAAATTCGCTGAATAAATCGCGAATTGGTTTTCTAAAAATATTTATAAGGGTGTTTAAACGACCTCTGTGCGCCATTCCCAAAACAAATTCCTTAACGCCAAAATTTTCTGCTGCAAGCCGAATCACCGCGCCAATGGCCGGAATTAAAGTTTCGCCGCCCTCCAATGAAAAACGTTTTTGGCCCACATATTTGGTTTGCAAAAAGTTTTCAAAAGTCACCGCCTGATTCAACTTTTGTAAAACATATTTTTTGGTTTCTGGTGTATAATTGGGGTGATTGGAATTGCTGTTAAGCTGTTTTTGAATCCATTTAATTTCTTCCGGATTTCTAATATACATATATTCAACCCCAATAGCATCGCAATAAACAGTTTCTAAATGCTTTACAATTTCACGCAAAGTTGCTTTTCCGGTGCCAATAATTTGTCCGGCATCAAAAACGGTATCCAAATCTTTTTCGGAAAGGCCAAAGTTTTCAATTGCCAGTGTAGGCGTATATTTTCGGCGTTCGCGAACGGGATTTGTTTTTGTGAACAGATGTCCTCGTGTTCTGTAGCCATTAATTAAGTCGAGCACTTTAAATTCTTTCAGTACATTTTCCGGAATTTCAAAGACGGCTTTTTCTTCTGTGTCTTTGATTGAATATTTTTCGTTGGCAAAGTCATATCCTTGAAAAAAACTTCTCCAGCTGGGTTCTATAGTATCAGGATTTATCAAATACTGGTCGTACAAATCGGCTATAAAACCGGTGTGGACCGCATTTAAAAATGAAAATTTATCCATAGTGTTGTTAGTAGTCAATGTTTTAATTGATGGAGCAAAAATACAACTTTTACCAAAACCACCATTTTAATTGTGGTTATTTTACAATTATTATATTATTGGTAATATTTGTTCAAAGCTGTTAAAAATATGGTTTTTTTAGGCCTTTTTTGTGGAATATTATGGGAAACCATTAAAATAAATATAGATTATTGCATCTTGCTTTAAGTTGATTTACAACAAGTTGCTTTTAAATAAAGTTAAAGAATTTAAAAAGAAGAAATTTTTTTGATAATTTCTTGCAAAAAGAAGAAAACCTTGTATATTTGCACTCGCAAAAGCGGATAAATTCCTCCTTAGCTCAGTTGGTTAGAGCATCTGACTGTTAATCAGAGGGTCCTTGGTTCGAGCCCAAGAGGAGGAGCAAAAAAAGCGTTACAAGTAATTGTAGCGCTTTTTTGTTATTTTTAATTTACTGATTGAATTAGTGCTTCTCAACAATTTCAATTTACTCACTTCCTTTTTATTTGTTTTTGTGTTCGTGAATATCAAGAATTCTCAACAATTTCAATTTCTTCTTTTGTTAAACCATATAGTTCATAAACCATTTGGTCTATTGTACTGTCCAATTTTGCTATTTCATTTTGAATTTCATTTAATTTTGTTTTCTCTTTACGAATATATTGCAACCAATCTACTTCTTCATTTAAGGATAGCTGAACTTTTTGTTTTTTCAATTCCATCAAAAATTGATTAAATTCTAAATCTGACCAGTTCTGAAGTTTTTGGGGTAACTTTTTTAAGTTAAATTTATTAGAAATCAAATCTGTAGTTTGTTTAATAACATTAGTTTGTTCTTTAATGGAATCACATATTTTAACTACTAAATTATTAATTGCTTTTTGTCTGTTAGAATCAGCTACAATAATCATAAGTTTCCCTACAGGATTTGGATAGTACTCATATCTATAATCCATAACTTTTCCATAGCTTTTAAAAAAATAATCAAGCAATTTGGAATTTAAAATACCTAATAAATATTGATAGTCAATTTTATGATTCCAACTTTCCTTTAACTGAACTATTGTTGTATCTACACTTGAATAATTTCCACCATTATCAATTGCAAACGTGTTTCGAGGCGCTTTGTATCTACATAATATTTTAGTGTTGTCAAACAATCTTTTTTCTCTTGCCCATTGCAAATCAAACCATCTAATTTTCCCATTCTTTACCTCTCTTCTGTTTCTTAATTTGTCCTCAAAAGTTAAAAATCTTTCTTTTAAGTCTGGATATGTATCAATATTTTCTAATTCAGTGGTATAAATGAGCCACCTTTTTTCAACTGGTTCCAGAGAATATCTTGAAAGGTCACCAACCTTCACCCAATTTTTTATTAAATCGCTATTTATACTAGAAAAATCATTTTGATTAGTGCTAATAAATGCATTGTCACACCCTGTTTGAATACCCGCTCTACAATCAGCTATTTTATTAAGTTCAACTCCTTTAGATTTCATTTTATCAAGTATGACCTCACCAGACTTTGAATAAAATTCCCAAGACTTTTGAGAGTATAATGATTTGTACTTTAAATATATATTAGAAACATTATTTCTATCATAAACAGTTTCAATGACTTTTCCTTCAAATTGGATATATTTTATAATTAATTCTAAGTCAATATTAGGTATTTTATCACCAATTAAAATACTAGTTTTGGTTCCAACACCTGGAAATATAGTAACATTCTTAAAATCTATTATTTCCCTTATTGACAATCTTTCTAACAATGTTTTTCTTAATTTACTTGCATATTCACTTTCTAACCAATATCTAGAAGTTATAAAGCCAATTCTTCCATTAGGATTAAGAATATCACTCCCTTTATCAAAAAAATAATATAAAATATCTGATTTTCCTGTGTAAGATTTAGGGTATTTTTTTTCATAGTAAGTTCTATCTGAACTGGGGTACATTTTAAAGTTTAAGTATGGAGGATTCCCAATTATTACATCAAAACCACCTTTAGCAAATATCTGAGGAAACTCCTGTTGCCAATTAAAGGCTTTGTCACCTGCTATTTCAACATCATCTATTAGACTGTTTCCGCATTTAATATTATTGTTTAAATCATTCAATTTTCTGTTAGGTTGTGCTGTTCTAAGCCATAAAGAAAGCTTTGCTATTTCTACACTTTCTTCATTTAAATCCACTCCAAATAAGTTGTTTTCTAAAATACTTTTTTCAACATCACTCAACACCATAGCATCACCAAACAATTTGGCTTGTAGTTCATCAATATATCTGTGTTCTGAGATTAGGAAGTCTAAAGCTTGGTTTAAAAATGCACCAGAGCCACAAGCTGGGTCACAAATAGTTATTTGTAGTAGCCAGTTTCTATAATCAGTTAGCTTGTCAATTAAACCTTTTATGGTTTTCTTTTGTCTTTTTCTGTCAGTAGCATAATCATCTTCAATTATTTCAAACTCAGCTTTCTTTTCTTCACAAAGTTTACCAACTGTATTTTCAACTATATATTTGGTAATGTATTTAGGAGTGTAAAAAACACCATCTTTTTTTCTTTTGGTTTTAGATTTGTCAACTTCTTTTCCTTCTAACAATGCTTTTATCTCATCCAATTCATTCAGGGAATTTTCAAAAATATGCCCTAAAATATTAACATCAACTTCACTGATAAAATCATAATCAGATAGTTTTAAAGTGTGTTTATATAACAAATCATCATCAATTGTGATGGTGTCTAAAACTTCATCAGGCAAAAACAAACCTCCATTATAGGCATATACATCATATTGTTTTCCTTTATGCCCTGTGTTTAAATAGCCAAAGTATTTTTTAAACCTGTCAAAAAGTGGGGTATAAGCATCTAATTCTTTCAGCTTTTGCCATTGGTCAAGAATTAACCTTACTGAGTTTGGAGGCAATAATTGCCTATCCTCAGCAAAGAATAAGAATAGAAACCTGTCTAATAACTTTTGAGATTTCTGAAATAATGTTAAAGCATCAAATTGTGGATTTAGAATAACCAAGCTTTGGTGCAATTCTCTTTTGAACAAAGAGTAATCATTGTACAATTTTTTGGTAATGGCATCCTCTTGGCTTAAGGATTCTTCTTTTAATTTTTTAGGAATGTTTTTCTCAATGTTCTCATAAGACAAACACAAGTATAATAATTCAAAATCCTTTTCAGTAAGCGTAAATAAGTTGAATTCAAGATGCTCAATGGCATTGTCTATATAAAACCTGAGTTTTTCAAAATTAGAAGTAATCACATAAGTACACTCAGGTTGATTATTCTTATACCCAAAAGCCTGAACTTCAATTTTACCTAAGTCAGTTGTGTTAGTACCTTTTAATTCAATAACAGCTTTTACAACATCAGTAACAATAATAGCACCATCAGCCTTTTTGCTGTCTTTAACATTTTTGTATTCAGTGGTAATATTGAAATTAGGAGTAGGGTTTTTAATATAACCCAAGACATTTACAAACAAATCAATCAGAAATTCACCTTGATATTGTTCCTCTTTACTGTTTCTGATGTTTTCCTGTATTGTGGGATTGTGAAAATGGTTTTTGAACAGTTCCCATTGTATTGCAATCTTTTCTTTGTTCTGAGTTTTTAGATGTTTCGTAACAACTGAACTCTGGAATATCGACATAAGCTATTTTTTTGAAGAGCTAAAGTTAGTGTTTTTTATCAATTATTTTTCTTAATAATTTCTGCAATTACAGATTTACTAACTTTAAATTCGGGGTTTTTCAATTCTTCTACAATTTTTTTAGAAGGTAAGCCTTGTTTATGGCATTCTAATGATTTTTTTAATAATGCAGTGTTACTTGATTTTGCTGCCATTGTAATTATATATTAAGGTCAAGACAATATAGGTGTTTTTGAAATAAGGCATACAATTCGGGATCATTAAAAAATAGAAATATCATAAGACATTGATTTAACTAGGTTTTTTGGTCCTTGGTTCGAGCCCAAGAGGAGGAGCAAACAAACGTCTAGAACATTAGTGTTTTAGGCGTTTTTTGTTTAAAAGTAAGCATAAATTTTATGAGGTGTGATGATTATTGTCAATAATATTTATTTATGCTTACTTTTATTTCAACCAAAAGTTAAATGATCTCTATTTAAAAATATACTGATAAGCCAACATTACCGGCAAAGTTTCCCTGTTTTTGTACAGAATCAGAATCATCGCTATCCTTTAAGTTAGCCATAGTATATGATAATCCAAAATTTAAAGAAACAAACTCATTTATAAAATAAGCAGCTCCACCTCCAAAATTAACAGCAAGACCACTTGCTTCATCTTTGTAAGACTGATAGTCATAATCTTCCTCAGAAACAATTGACATAAAACCTGCTCCAACTTGAACTATTGGTCTTAAATTTCCAGAAACAGGAAAATAGTACAATGCTGAAGGTAGAATCATTGTTGATTTAATGGTGAATTTAGCTCCTAGGTCTTTTTGAGTAACGGATGTAAAATTAGCAGCCAACCCAATTGCTAAATTATCTACAACAAAATAACCGATAGAAGGCAAAAAAGAAAAGGAAGTTTGTGTAATATCACCCAGGGACTGACCGTCATACTCATATTCAATATTGCTGCTAATAAATTGTAAACCAGTAGCGCCAGAGACTACATATTTACCTTGTTCAGTTTGTGCTAAAATTACATTAGTAGTGACTAATAGAAAAGCTAATAAAAAGAATTTATTCATAATAATATTTAATGTTTGATTTTCCTACTCTTAGGATTTTCGGAATTCTCCCCGTTTATTTAAGTAGTTTCTGGGCTCTACTATTTTTAATAATTATTTTTTACTTACGTGTGTAAATAAATGAATCACCATTCTGACTTAAAGTAAGTTTGTTCCCAGAAATAGCATAGGAGAAAGAAGTTTTTACGCTCATCATATCAATTTCTAATAAATTACCGGATGTAGTCCAACCAAAAACATAATTATCTATTTCTTCCGGATCAGTATCATATTTATAAGTAATAATTATAACTCCTGTTTGATCTGATTTAAAGGTGAGAAGTTCGGTATACACCTCATTCACATCAATTTCTTTCATCTCCCACGACCCAATTAATGGGTCTTGATTATCATCATCCTTATTACAAGAAGTAAGTGCCATTGCAAAAACAAATAATAGAATTCCAATTTTTTTCATAATAATATATTTAATTCAAATTACCCTACTCTTTGGCTTTTCAGTAACGCCTCGTTTATTATAGTGGTTTCTAAACTCCACTAAATAACCCCACAAAAAACATCAAAGAGATTTACTCTCTATGTTTTAACTCAAAAAATAAAAGCTATTTGTGCAATCTTTTTCATTGGGTTTCATAACAACTTTAAAAGTATGTTGTTTAATTGCTAAATGTTATGATTATTATCATAAGTCCAAATTTACACTCAAATAATAATTATACTTTGCGGAAATCCGCAATGCTATTATTACATTGTCTTACAATTGGGGATTTTACATATTATGTATCAATATATAGATACAAATTGAGCAATTATGTAGTTTTTTCAATATTCTTTACAAAAGTACCAATATATGAATACTTATTTAACAATTATATCAATTCCAATGTTTATGTTGGATATGCACCAATATAATGGTACAAAACTAACATTATTAAATAAAATGAGTATATTTGATAAAATATTAACAATATAATGATACAGAGTTATGAAAATGGAAGAATTAGGAAAAATAATAAAAAGAAGAAGGAAGGTATTAGGACTAACCATTAGGGAATTAGCCAATCTTACAGGTACTTCTAAAACTACCATTTCCCAAACAGAAAGGGGCGTTAGAAATCCAACATTTGAGATATTGCAGAATATTTTTGAATACCTCAATTTGGAAATGAAGGTGGAGGTAAAAAAGCGTAAAGAATAAAATATGAAGTTAGGAAATAAGTTGGAAGTTGTATATAAAGGGAATATTAAGGCTGGAGAGCTTTGGGTAGATAATGATGGTTATCATTTTGAATATGATAATGCCTTTATTGAAAATGTAACCACGCGACCGATTTCTGTTAATATGCCTAAGAGCCAAAAAACATATCATTCTAAAGAATTATTTCACTATTTCAAATCCATTCTTAGCGAAGGCGAGAATCGAGAACGAATTTGTAAAGCATTAAGAATCGACCCAAGTGATGACTGGAGTTTATTGGTATTAACCTGTCAATACGATACAATCGGTGCAATAACAGTAAAAAACATTGAAAATGGCACAGTGTAACGGATGTCTTAAAAATAATATAAGTGGATTTTGCTCATCTTGTGAGAAAATTTTATTCAACCGATCAAAGGTTAGTCCTCAACTCAAATTTAATTGGGAGGATATTTCAAAAAGAATTGATGGTCAACCTATGGGATTTAGTATCTCAGGAGTTCAACGAAAAGGATTTATCGGGAAACCACGAGGAATTGAGTTAGTTCCAAAAATGGGTTTAGATGAAAAATCTCAATATATTGTAAAACCATTATTGTCAAGATTTAACATTCCTAACCAATCGCCTGCAAATGAACACGTAACTATGCAAATAGCCAAACAGGTTTTTGGTATCAAAATAGCTGAATGTGCATTTATGAACTTTGCCAATGGTACTCCGGCATATATCACTAGACGCTTTGATTACAATGCTGATGGTGAAAAATTAAATCAGGAAGATTTTGCATCTGTGCTTAAAGCAGCTGATAAATATAAATCAAAAACCTATCAAGATGTTGGAGAATGGCTTAGCCCATTAAATAGAATTGACTTGCTTCGTATTCTTATATTCAATTTCCTTACAGGGAACGGTGATGTTCATTTAAAAAACATTTCGCTATTGGAAACAGCGGATGGTGATATGATGTTGTCGCCAGCATATGATTTAATGAATACCAAGATTCATCTTACGGATAATTTATTGGCGTTAAATCTATTTGAAGAACTTGAACAAACTAGTTTAGCCTTAGGGAAAATATATAAATATACGAGTAAGGATTTTATTGAATTTGGGAAACGTTTGAAAATTAAAGAATCTATTATCACTATAATTATCGACACATTTAATAAAAAAGAAAATGAGATATTAGCTATGGTTGATAAGTCATTTTTATCTGACGATGCCAAAAATATATACAAAGAAAATGTAGTCGAAAATTATAAATTATTTAGACAATCTACACAAATTGCAAACTAATTGAACACAAATAATTCATCAAAAAACTAAATACAACAAAGAGCACTTTAAAACGCAAATTTACGAAATGTCGGTTATCTTTTAGAATGATAAAAAGTTAACATCTTAATTTTCATATAATTGTGTATTGAATTATTGAATTCCAGCTGCAGCTTCTGTCAAGAAGGAGAGCAAAATGAGTCTTAACATTAATTTGTTAAAGCTTTTTTGTTTCTAAGAAAGAACTAAAGGTTTCAAGACATATAAACTTGGAGCCTTTTTTTATGCGCAATATTTGAGCAAGGTTTTTGGAAGCAAAAGTTTCTGTCAATAGCATATTCCGTTTTCCAAACTTGTAATCCATTTTTGAAACAGCACCAAACCGTCCCTGTTGTCTGCGCTACAGTGCCTTTTTCGAAAAACCGTTTTGGCATTTCCAGTTTACTGTTTCTTTCAATAAATCAAAATAAATTCAGAAAAGATAAAATCACACCAATATTTTATGGCAGGGTTTTTGGTTTAGACACTTTATATAACAAGTTTGGTGGTTATTTGTATAAAAGGAGTAGAAACCAGTGTAAATATAAAAGTTTAAAAAATTTAATACTTGTTAATTTAATTTTTTACAAATAATAGCGATTTTTTTATCATTTAATAATTAACATAAAACACTATAATATGAAAGCAATAAAATTTATAATACTCGGAATAGGATTAATTTTTGCAAGCGAAGCGCAGGCTCAAATATCTGTAAATTTAAATGTTGGTACGCCGCCGCAATGGGGCCCGTCAGGTTATTCTAACGTTCGTTATTATTATTTGCCTGATGTAGAAGCTTATTATGATGTTCACAATTCCAATTTTATTTATATTTCAGGAAACTCTTGGGTTCGTCATTCTTATCTTCCAAGACACTATAGAAATTATGATTTATATAATGGCTATAAAGTGGTATTGACAAATTATCGCGGTAATTGGCCTCATGCTTATTTTAAACAACACAAGGTTAAATACGCAAAGGGATATAAAGGAAAATATCAAAAATCAATTGGCAACAAAGGAGGAAACGGAAACTATAAGCCAAAAGGCAACGGAAACGGAAACTATAAGCCAAAAGGCAACGGTAACGGAAACTATAAGTCAAAAAGCAACGGTAACGGAAACCAAAAGTCGAATGGTAATGGCAATGGTAAAAAACATTAGTCTGAAGCAGTAAAAAGACAGACGCGAAGTCCTTATTGTAATTTTACTCAAAGTTGGTTGCAACTTCGAGTAATAGGGGGAGCAAAACAAAGCCATTCAAGAAATTGAGTGGCTTTTTTGTTATTTTTTTTATTTGCTGATTGGCATTCAATTAATTTCTGTTTTTTTATTTTAATTACAGTGTTTTTCAAGTTCAAATCTATTGTCTTCAAAACGTAAATCAATTTCATTGTCATCTTCAATTTCATATAACCTCCAATCAAAAGAAAAATCAGCTAAAGTTTCAAAATTAATTTTTAATAAGATTTCGTTATCAGATAAGTCAACTTTCCAGGTTCCAAAAATTTCATTACCATTGTTAATAGCTTTCAAAACGCCTTCATTCAAAAAGAATAATTTATAGTTTGTGTATTTAGCTGTTTGCTCTACATCATTTATTTCAAGTTTAGAAACGGTCCAAGAACATGTTTTTAGTAATTGGTTTATTTGCTCTTGAGAACAATCGGCACAATCATCATCATCGTAATCATTATCGTCATCTTCGTCGCACATATCTTTAACCTCTTCGATTACATTTTCCAGCATATCCATATTTTCTATGTTCCTTTCTGTACCATCATAAAGGATTACTGAAATTGGAAAATTAACCACCACGATATCATTATCATCTATATCGTCAATAAATTTGTAAAACTGCTCATCATTTTCAATTTTCACAGTATTGGTCAACTGATTTTCTGAATTATACATTGACAAGCTTATTGGATATACAAAATCTAAGCATTCAATATCATCATCCATTTCATTTTCACCTTCGCAATCCTCAATTAAAGCATCCAGTTCATCCTGATTATTGATGGTGATTTTTGAATAATCACTTAAAATAATTTCAATAGGAAAAAATATTTCTAAGTGATCTAAATCGTCGTCAAACTCATCAAAAATAGCTTCTATTGCCTCAAAATCCTCTTCTGAATTTACGTTAACTATGAATCCATTTACACTTACTGTCACTGGAAGTTGAACTTGTAAACAACTTGCATTGTCAATAATATTATCTTTTGACCCATCATTTGTAACAGTACGCTTCACTAAATTGGTTACACTGGCGTTCACTTTTAAAGTTTCGCTTTGAGCGGGTTCTCTAATTTGTGTGATTTCTGTCTGACAAGAAATAAAGACCAGGAAAAGAAAACTCAGAAATAATAAATTGCAGAGGTGTTTCATATTTGACAAATTTAAAATAAATTGTAAATTAACCAAGAGGTTTTAGGGGTTTATTGCAATATAACTTCTTAGTTATTATAATATTGAAAACCTCTTGGAATTTTTACACAATCATGTATTTAACAGTTTATGATTAATAAACCCTACTTATTTTTTAAAATAATTATATTTACATCCAAATTAATCTGATATTTTCATAAAATTTATGAATCACACTATGGATGAAGATTACTGCAATGAAAAAAAATTCAGTAAATTTTTTTTAGATAATTCAGCCTTGTTGCGCAATTACATGTACTACAAATGCGGTGATAAAGAATTTGCGAATGACATTGTGCAAGATGCTTTTTTAAAATTTTGGGACAATTGCAAAAAAGTAATTCCGGGAAAAGCAAAATCTTTTTTATTTACCATTGCGAACAATTTATTTTTAAATGAATACAATAAAAGCAATGTGGCATTAACTTTTAAAAGCATCCCACAAAAGAAACACACACATGAAACTCCGGAGTTTTTATTAGAAGAAAAAGAGTTTGGCGAGAAATTACAAAAAGCACTTTCAAATTTATCTGAAGCGCAACGCACCACTTTTTTAATGAATAGAATAGAGGGTAAAAAATACAAAGAAATTGCTAAAATATTAGAAATTTCAGTTAAAGCAGTTGAAAAGAGAATACACAATGCTTTGATAAGTTTAAGACAAGAAATTGAAAATATTTGATAAACAAAGTAGGGGAAACCTTTATTTAATTGTTATATAATTGTTATGTGAAATTTACGTATGGAAAAAAACTACTTTTTAGCAAAATGGCTTAATGGTGAAATAACTGAAGCAACACTTAAGGAACATGTAAGTGAGGAGGAAATACGCGCTTATAAAAAAATAATTTCAGCCACAGACCAACTAGAAGCGCCAAGCTATAATGCCCAAGAAGCTTTAGAAAAAATAAAGAAATTACATTCCGAAAAATCCGTTAAGAAATTAAATTTCATTAATTATTTTTACAGAATTGCAGCCGTATTTGCGGTGCTAATTGCTTCGTATTATTTTATTTCAACAAAAAACACAAGCTACAAAACTAATTTAGCAGAAAAAATTATTTTTGAACTGCCCGATCAATCTGAAGTGCATTTAAATGCTGATTCAAAAATTACTTTTAAAGCCAAAAACTGGGAAAATAGCAGAACCTTATATTTAAAAGGCGAAGCCTATTTTAGCGTTAAAAAAGGAACTGAATTTACGGTAATTTCAAATATGGGTTCTGTACAGGTTTTAGGCACAAAATTTAATGTTATTGAAAGAGACCGATTTTTTGAAGTGAACTGCTATGAAGGTTTGGTAAGTGTAACTTCTAAAACTGAAACGGTTAAAGTTCCTGCAGGAACTTCCTATAAAATACTCGATGAAGTTTCTAAATTTTCAAACAACACGAATGAAACAATGCCCGCTTGGCTTCAAAACAACAGTTCGTTTAAAAGTATGCCATATAAATATGTTGTGAAAGAATTGGAAAGGCAATACAATATTTCCATTGAATATGATGTTAAGTACGAAAACAATTTATTTACGGGAAGTTTTATTCATTCAAATTTAGAATTGGCTTTAGAAGCAATCAGCATTCCGTTAAACCTGAAATACGAAATTATCAGTGATAAAAAAGTGCATTTAAAACTAGATGAAAATTAACAAACTAAAGCCTTTATTAATTTTTACATGTCTTCTTTTTTCAATTTTTAGTTTTTCCCAAAATTTAACCAAGGAAAGTAAATTGCTTTCTGAAATTTTAGTTGAAATAGAAAAAGAATATGAAGTTACCTTTACCTATGCCGACAAAGTAATTGAAACCATAAAAATTACACCGCCTTCAAAAAAAATAACGCTTCCTGAAATTATTGAATATTTAAAGGTAAAAACCGGCTTGGCATTTACCTTTTCAACGGCAACAAATATTTTAATAAGCAAAAAAAAGAGTATTGATATTATTTGCGGCTATCTGGTTGACATAAATTCAAAAGAATTCCTTAAAGGGGTTCATATTGTAGTTTTAAAATCCAACATACATACTACCTCAAATAGTGCAGGCTATTTTAGCATTCCAAAAATTGATGAAAATCAAATAATTCAAATTAGTTATATGGGTTATCCAACCATGTATTTAAATGCTGCTGATTTTTTAACCAATAATTTATGTTTAACAATCTCATTAACTGAAAAATTGGAAGAATTGAACGAAGTTATTTTGCAAAATTATTTAACATCAGGAATTTCAATAAAAACCGATAACTCGTTTGTAATTTCCCCTCAAGAATTTGGTATTTTACCAGGATTGATTGAGCCTGATGTTTTACATCAAATACAAGCTTTACCAGGTATCAGCAGTGTGGATGAAACTGTTTCTGATATTAATATTAGAGGGGGGACAAACGACCAAAATCTACTGCTTTGGGACGGCATAAAAATGTATCATTCAGGACATTTTTTTGGATTAATTTCTGCGTTTAATCCGTATTTAACAGAAAGTGTCACCGTAATTAAAAACGGCACTAATTCCCAATATAATGATGGTGTTTCGGGAACAATTGCCATAGAATCAATAGATGAAATTAAAGAGAAACCATTTGGCGGTGCCGGAATTAATTCACTTAGTGCAGATGCCTATGCGCAAATGTCAATTTCAAAAAAAGTATCGATTCAAGTATCCGGAAGACGCGCTATTACTGATTTGTGGCGCTCATTTACTTACGAACAATATTTCAAACGCGCATTTCAAAATTCTAAAGTTTCAACTTTTTTAGTTGCAGATAACAAGTATGTTGAATCCAGTTCAAACTTTTATTTTTATGATTACAGCATTAAATTATTATACAATATCAATGATAACCACCAATTGCGATTCAGCCTTTTAAACGTTGAAAATGAACTAGCCTACAAAGAAGCGATCGATTTAGAGACAGAAACTGCCGAGGATTACAAAACAAGTAGTTTGGAGCAAAAGAATATAGGTTTTGGACTAAAATTAACCGACAACTGGAGCTCAAAATTTAAAACAGTTTTTAATGCTTATTATACAAAATACAACCTAAATTCCTCAAATCATTCGCTTTTTACTGAACAGCTTTTGCAACAGAACAATGAAGTTTTAGAAACAGGCTTGAAATTAAATGCACACTATTCAATTTCAGAGAAATTGCAATTGTTAGGCGGCTATCACTTTTATGAGTTAGGAATCACAAATACTGAAGTTGTAAACGTGCCAGATTACAGCCAAATTATTAAAAGAGTCCTAAGAAATCATTCACTTCATAGTGAAGTTAGTTACATTTCGGCCAGCAAAAAAACGTTTGTAAATGCTGGGTTAAGGTTGAATTATATTGGAATTTTTAATTTATTTATTATTGAACCCAGAATACAGGCATTGCATAAGATAAATAAGCATCTTTCATTTAAAATTTCCGGTGAATTTAAAAGTCAGAATGCGACTCAAATTATTGATTTACAAGAGGATTTTTTAGGGGTTGAAAAAAGACGTTGGGTTTTAGCAGATAATAAGGCCATCCCTGTCATAAAAAGCAAACAAGCTTCTGCTGGATTTAATTTCCACAAACAATATGTTTTTTTTGATATAGAGGGTTTTTACAAGTATGTAGATGGTATTACCACTGCAAATCAAGGGTTTCAAAATCAAAATCAGTACATAAAAACTTCTGGTAGCTACACGGTAAAAGGAATTGAATTTTTAATTAACAGAAAAACCGATGCTTTTAGTACTTGGTTGGGGTATGCTTATAATCACAATACCTATAATTTTTTAGCGTTAACCCCAAGTGAATTTCCTAATAATTTGGATATCAGACACAGCATTTCATTTGGAAACACCTACACTTATAAAAAGTTTAATTTTGCTGTTGGATTGTTATGGCGAAATGGGAAACCTTACACTAAACCTCAAGAAAGTAGCCCAATTACTATTGACAGGCTTAATTCTTATATAAATTACAACTCCCCAAACAGTGATAATTTACCCAATTATTATAGAGTCGATTTTTCATCGACCTATAAATTTAACCTTAACAAAAAAGTTGACGCAATGGCCGGTGTTTCAATTTTAAACATTTTTAACGCTAAAAATATTTTAAATACTTACCACAAAATAACTCCTGAGGGTGCCATAAACAACATTAATAATGTTGCTTTAGGCACAACTCCCAATTTCACTTTTAGAGTTTCTTTTTAAAAATTAAAATTATTAATGGGGTATTTTTATTTCATTATTGTCCGGTTAAATTTTTCAAAACAAACAGGTCGCCCCGATGGGGCTTTAAACCTGACTTTTTTCAATATTCTACAAACATTTCGCTCCTACGGAGCTATTTTTAGTCCCATCGGGACGACCTGCTTGTAGAAAATAGATTTTCATTAAAAACAAGCC
>JAUYUA010000076.1 GCA_030694935.1 Lutibacter sp.
TAACAAAAAGTTAAAATGGCATTATGGATTTAAAACACCAAATTAAATTGGGCGTTTTACTTTTAAATTCATTATTGTACGGTTAAATTTTTCAAAACAATCAGGTCGCCCCGATGGGGCTTTAAACCTGACTTTTTACAATATTCTACAAACATTTCGCTCCTACGGAGCTATTTTTAGTCCCATCGGGACGACCTGATTGTAGAAAAAATAGATTTTCATTAAAAACAAGCCCCATCGGGGCGACCTGTTTGTTAAGTCCCATTTAGATAGAGATTTATAAAATGCAATGAGTTTTTATCGGACAACATTGATTATATACATATTTACCTGGTTTTATATATTTATAATTTAGAAACAGTCTACCTGAGTTATTCCTTGTTTAAATTGCTTGTAAAAGCCTTTTATTGTATTTTTGCACCTCAGAAAATTTTAATTTCTACACATGAAAAAAATTCAAATGGTTGACTTACAAAGTCAGTACGCAAATATTCAAGATCAAATAGATTCAAAAATAGCGGACGTTTTAAAATCCGCAGCTTATATCAACGGACCTGAAGTGCATTCCTTTCAAAAAGAACTGGAAAATTACTTGGGCGTAAAACATGTGATTCCTTGTGCCAACGGCACCGACGCGCTTCAAATAGCGATGATGGGATTGGGATTAAAACCCGGTGATGAAGTCATTACCGCCGATTTTACTTTCGCCGCAACCGTTGAAGTCATTGCTTTGCTTCAGTTAACACCGGTTTTGGTTGATGTTGATCCAGTGGATTTCAACATTTCCATAGAAGCCATCAAAAAAGCGATCACACCAAAAACAAAAGCCATTGTGCCTGTCCATTTGTTTGGAAAAGTGGCCAATTTGGAAGCCATTATGGAAATTGCCAAAGAACACAATTTGTTCGTGATTGAAGACAATGCCCAGGCAATTGGCGCTACTTATACTTTTAAAGACGGCAGCAAAAAGAAAGCGGGAACGATTGGCCAATTGGCTTCAACCTCGTTTTTCCCTTCAAAAAATTTAGGCTGTTACGGTGATGGCGGTGCCATTTTTACCAATGATGATGATTTGGCACATAACATAAGAGGTATTGTAAATCACGGAATGTATGTGCGTTACCACCACGATGTGGTTGGCGTAAATTCTCGTCTAGACAGTATCCAAGCCGCTGTTTTAAATGTAAAACTTCCACATTTGGACACTTACAACAAAGCACGTCAGGCAGCTGCCAGAAAGTACAATGTGGCTTTCGCCCATGAAAAAAATATCATCACGCCGGTCATTTGCGAAAATTGTGATTGTCACGTTTTCCATCAATATACTTTAAGGGTTTTGAATACAGACAGAGATGCTTTGGTGAATTTCTTAAATGAAAACAGCATTCCTTGCGGCGTTTATTATCCGATTCCATTGCACTCACAAAAAGCATACGCCGACAAAAGATATGATGAAGCCAATTTCCCTGTTACCAATCAGTTGGTGAAAGAGGTGATTTCATTGCCGATGCACACCGAATTGGATGATGATCAAATCGATTTTATCACATCCAAAGTAATTGAATTTATAAACAAATAAAAACATGAAAGTACTCGTTACCGGAGGATTGGGTTTTATTGGTTCGCATACCGTTGTTGCATTGCAGCAAGAAGGTTTTGAAGTGGTTATTATCGATAATTTATCGAATTCCACCATTGATGTCTTAGACAAAATAACGTCGATCACCAACCAAAAACCGGAATATCACAACATCGATTTACGGGATAAAACTGCGGTTAAAACCTTTTTCGCCAACAATGCTGTTGACGGAGTCATTCATTTTGCCGCTTCAAAAGCAGTGGGTGAAAGCGTGCAAATGCCTTTGGAATATTATGAGAATAACATCAGTTCCCTGGTTTATGTGCTGCAGGAAATGACGGCCAACAACATCCATAATTTTATTTTCAGTTCTTCTTGCACTGTTTACGGACAGGCAGATGAATTGCCAATAACCGAGAATGCACCAATAAAACCTGCAGAATCTCCTTACGGAAACACCAAACAAATTGGCGAGGAAATCATAAAAGACACCACCAAGATATCCGATTTAAAAGCCATTGCTTTGCGATATTTCAATCCGATAGGCGCCCACGAATCGGCTAAAATTGGAGAATTGCCCATTGGAGTTCCTCAAAATTTAATTCCGTTTGTCACCCAAACCGCTGCAGGAATCAGAGCAGAATTGTCCGTTTACGGCAATGATTATCCGACCCCCGACGGCACCGCCGTCAGAGATTATATTCATGTGGTAGATTTGGCAAAAGCGCATATTGTTGCTTTAAAAAGACTTCTGGAAAATAAAAACAAAGCTGCCTTTGAGGTATTTAATTTGGGTACGGGAAGAGGAAATTCGGTTTTGGAAGTGATTCAAACTTTTGAAAAAGTCACCGACAAAAAACTGAACTACAAATTTGTGGACAGGAGAGAAGGCGACATTACAGCCGCTTATGCTGATACCACCATCGCCAACAAAGAACTGGGATGGAAAGCCGAGTTATCTTTGGATGAGGCCTTGCTATCTGCGTGGGAGTGGCAGTTAACTCTCAAGTAGTTCGCAGTTTTTAGTCGCAGTTGGCAGTAATAAAAAATCTCATTTTGGACTTAGGTTCAAAATGAGATTCATTTTTAAAAAATACTGAAAACTGAGACTAAAAACTGCCAACTATTCCGCGCTGCCGGCAGTTGCAGTTCTGTCAATTTTTTTAACCAATCCCTGCAACACTTTTCCCGGACCCACTTCAATAAATTCTGTGGCGCCGTCGGCAATCATTTGTTGTATGGTTTGTGTCCAGCGAACCGGAGCGGTTAGCTGCAATATTAAATTTTCTTTAATTTCTACGGAATCTTTTACTGCTTCAGCAACCACATTTTGGTAAACCGGACAAGTGGGTTTGTGAAATATGGTGTTTTCAATGGCTTCTGCCAATTCTTCACGAGCAGGCTCCATTAAAGGAGAATGAAATGCGCCGCTAACAGGGAGTTTTATGGCTCGCTTTGCGCCTTTTTCAATCATTGCCGCACAGGCTTTGTCGATGGCTTCAATTTCTCCCGAGATCACCAATTGACCCGGACAGTTGTAATTTGCCGCAACCACAATGCCGTTAATACTTTCGCACACTTCTTCAACAATGGCATCTTCCAATCCCAATACGGCTGCCATAGTGGAAACTTGCATTTCACATGCTTTTTGCATCGCCAAAGCCCTTTTTGACACCAATTTAAGTCCGTCCTCAAAAGACAAAACCCCATTGGCCACCAAAGCCGAAAATTCACCCAAAGAATGACCGGCCACCATTTTAGGTTTAAAGTCCTTTCCCAAGGTTTTGGCCAAAATAACCGAATGCAGGAATATGGCCGGCTGCGTTACTTTTGTTTGCTGCAATGCTTCGGCAGTTCCTTCAAACATGATGTCGGTAATGCGAAATCCCAAAATTTCATTGGCCTGTTCAAAAAGGTCTTTTGCCATTGGAGAGGTGTTGTATAAATCCAATCCCATTCCTGTATATTGGGCGCCTTGGCCCGGAAAAATATATGCCTTCATTTAATGTTGTGATTAATTTGAATAGCAAAAATAAGCATAATTTGCTATTTTTTGTTGGTACTGCGGATTTAACTTTTATTCCTATCCCCAGCCCTTTCCCAAGGAAAGGGAGCTTGATTTGATGTTCGTAAAAATATTTTTAATTTTTAACTTGCACTTCCTGATTGGTGGTGTCTGATTTTTATTAATTTTTTATCCCCTTAATGTTTTTACACACCCCTAGCTCCTCTCAAAAAAAGAGTTAATATTGGTGAAATGCAACTTTCATCTTTTATTCGCCCTTTCGTGACTTATTTAATCAAAAATCGCACATCGTAAATCAAAAAATAGTCAATTGCACTTTATAGCCTTCGCTGTTTCTGATATTAAACGCCGTGTCATCTTCAAACAACAAATATTGTCCTTTGATGCCCATCAGCTTGCCCGAAAAATCTGGGGTATTTTCCAAATTCAAGGTTTTTATTTTTGCGGGATATTGTAATACAGGATATTCTATGGCGGTAATTTTTCCGTTATTGGGCAAAAAATAAGGCCAAGCTTCCGCAGGAATGTATTCCTTAAGTTTTTCGCGCTCTTCAATTAAATCGATGTCCGCTATTTCATTTTTCAACATTTTTTGCCAGCTGGTTTTATCGGCCACATGGTCTTTTAAGGCCACTTCGGTAATTCCCGCCAAATAGCGGTTGGGTACTTCCACAATTTCAATTGCTTTTGAGGCGCCTTGGTCTATCCACCTTGTTGGAACCTGTGTTTTTCGGGTAACACCCACTTTTACGTTGCTGGACAAGGCCAGATACACAATATGCGGTTGCAGCTGCACTTTTTCTTCGTAATCCAAATCACGGTCGCTGATTCCCAAATGCGCGGTGCTTAATTCGGGTTTCATAATCCAGTCGCCCACGTGGGCACTTTCATAAAAACAATCATAACAAAACCCCTGTCTGAAAATTTTCTTTTCCATTCCGCAGCACAAACATTGATAACCTTCAAAACGAATTTCCATATTACGCCCCAACAGTTGGTTCAGATTCAGGAAATCATTTTCAACTTCTAAATAATAGTTCACGGGCTCATTAAACTCCGTCATCATCTTTTTTAAAACAGTGTGGTATTGCATCGTAATTTTTTAGTAAATTTAAAGCCTAAAGATACTTAATAAAACATGCCATATCCAATAGTTAATTCAATAATTTCCTGGTTTTTAAAAAAACGAAAACATCAAATGGAATTATTTTTAAAATATCCCATTGATGTTCAGGAAGAATTGTTGCATAAATTGGTAGAGAAAGCCCAAGATACTGAAATCGGAAAAAAATATCAATTCTCTGAGATTACCACCTATGCCGAATTTGCCAGAAATGTCCCAATTCAGCAATATGAATCTATTGAACACCTTGTTGAGCGCACGCGAAAAGGGGAACAGAACGTGTTTTGGCCCACACCCATCAAGTGGTTTGCAAAATCGAGCGGCACCACCAACTCAAAAAGCAAGTTTATTCCCGTGAGTGAGGAAGCTTTGGAGGATTGCCACTTTAAAGCCGGAAAAGACATGCTGTGTTTGTATTTCAACAATAACGAGAATGCCAAACTTTTTATGGGAAAAAGCCTTCGTTTGGGTGGAAGCAGTGCCGTTTATGAAGACAACAATTCTTATTTTGGCGATTTATCGGCCATTATTATAGAAAATTTGCCTTTTTGGGTCGATTATAACAGTGCGCCAAAGCAGGAAACCGCATTGATGGGCGAATGGGAAAGCAAAATGAAAGCCATTGTTGATGAAACCATCAACGAAGACATCACCAGTTTGGTTGGTGTGCCTTCCTGGATGCTGGTGCTGCTAAACTATGTGTTGGAAAGAACCGGAAAAAACAATATTCTGGAAGTTTGGCCAAACCTGGAAGTCTATTTTCACGGTGGCGTAAATTTTAATCCGTACCGGGAACAATTCAAAAAACTGATTCCAAAAGAAACCTTTAAATATTACGAAACCTACAATGCTTCCGAAGGATTTTTTGCCATTCAGGATGTCAACAATTCACTGAATATGCTGCTTATGCTTGATTATGGCATTTTTTACGAGTTTATTCCGATGGATAATTTTGAAGGTGAAAACTCTATGGCCATTCCGCTTTCTGAAGTAAAACTCAATACAAACTACGCGATGGTGATTACCACCAATGGCGGTTTATGGCGTTATTTGATAGGAGACACCGTAAAATTTATGTCGTTAAATCCATTCCGAATCAGGATTACTGGAAGAACCAAACATTTTATCAATGTTTTTGGCGAAGAATTGATTATTGAAAATGCAGAAACTGCCCTAAAACAAGCCTGTTTAAAAACCGGTGCCGAAGTATGTGAATTCACCGTTGCCCCAATTTTTATGGTTGATGATAAAAGTGGCGGCCATGAGTGGCTGATTGAATTTAGGAAGCCGCCGGAAAACCTGAACTATTTCACCGAATTGCTGGACAATGCACTGAAAGCCATCAATTCCGATTATGAGGCCAAACGCTATAAAAATATGACCTTGGCAATGCCTGTCATTGTCTGCGGAAGAAAAGGATTGTTTTATGATTGGCTGAAACTCAAAGGAAAATTGGGCGGACAGCATAAAGTGCCCCGATTGTCAAACTCAAGAAAGCATTTGGAAGAGTTGCTAAAACTGGCAGAGGCCGTTTAAATTTTACGCTCTATTACATAATTGACCATGGTCAAAAGGGAATCTTTATAGGGAGATTGCGGGTAGGTTTCCAGTAATTCCAATGCTTTGGATTGGTATTCTTTCATTTTTTCAGTGGCATATTCAATACCGCCTTTTTCTTTCACAAAGGCAATGACTTCTTTGACGCGTTGTTTGTCTTTGTTGTACTTTTTAACCGATTTGATCAGCCATTCGCGTTCCTCTTTGGTGCAGGTATTCAACACATAAATAAGTGGCAAGGTCATTTTTTGTTCTTTAATGTCGATGCCGGTAGGTTTTCCAATTTTTTCATCGGTATAATCGAATAAATCATCTTTTATTTGAAAAGCGATGCCAATGCGTTCCCCAAACAAGCGCATATTCTCTATTTCGTCTGCAGTACTTCCCACAGAAGCTGCGCCAATGCCGCAACAGGCCGCAATTAAAGTGGCTGTTTTTTGGCGGATGATTTCAAAATAAACTTCTTCTGTAATGTCAAGTTGGCGTGCTTTTTCAATCTGTAGCAATTCCCCTTCGCTCATTTCACGAACAGCCACCGAAATTAGTTTTAAAATGTCGAAATCGTTGTTGTCAATAGAGAGCAACAGGCCTTTCGACAATAAAAAATCGCCGACAAGCACTGCAATTTTGTTTTTCCATAAGGCATTTACAGAGAAAAATCCTCGGCGTTTGTTGCTTTCATCCACCACATCGTCGTGCACCAAAGTGGCCGTATGAATCAGTTCTATCACAGAGGCGCCACGGTAGGTGCGTTCTTCAAACCTGCCGCCCGAAACCATTTTAGCCACCAAAAAAACAAACATCGGACGCATTTGTTTTCCTTTTCGCCTGACGATGTATTGGGTGATTCTGTTTAGCAACGGCACTTTTGTAGCCATGGATTCTTTGAACTTGCTTTCAAAGAGTTCCATTTCTTCAAGAATGGGTTGCTTTATTTGTTCTATTATTTTCATCTGCAGCACAAAAATAACGGTTTATTTGGATCAATTTACCCTTTATGAATAATTTGTTTAAAAAACTGAATTTTAGTTGTTTTCAGTCAGAAAGTTGCAAGTTACAAAGTCTCAAAGTTTAAGGGTTTAAGGGTTTAAACGCAAAGGCCGCAAAGTTTTACGCGAAAGGCGCAAAATTAGAAAGAACTGCAAGTAGTTTTCAGTATTCAGTAACAGTTTTAGAAAAAAGGAATGAGGAAATAAAAAAGAAAGCACGGATTACAAATCCGCGCCAACTATTTTAGATGATGTATTTGTCCTGATATCTATCGGGATTGAACTTTTAATATCTAATATTGAGTCCACTATGAAAAGTGCATTTTAAGTGAAACGATATTTTTTGATCATTTTAAAAGGGCGCAATTCCTTTTGGAATTTGCCAGGTACAATAATCACGATTTGATTCCCTAAGTGAGCTATCATGGATATTAG
>JAUYUA010000082.1 GCA_030694935.1 Lutibacter sp.
CGTTGTTTCCGTTCCTACTTGGTTCAGAAGAGTGGCCACAAGCACACTTAATGATGTGCCTTGTGCCGACAACAGCAATGTATTGATGGTTACTCCAAACGCAATTGTTCCTGGTGTGATTGCCGGAAGTCAAACTCTTTGCGAAGGAGATGATGCAGCTGCATTTACAAATACTACTCCTGGTTCTGGAAGCGGAACAATCGCTTACCAATGGCAAAGTTCAACTGACGGCGTTACTTTCAACAATATCGTTGGCGCCACAAACGCAACCTATGATGAAGGTATTTTGAATGCTTCAATGTGGTATAAACGATTGGCTACATCTACCCTTAATGATGTCATTTGCGAAGCAACTAGCAATATCATTAAAGTAACCACCGAGCCTTGTGGCGGTCCATTATGTACCTACACTCAAGGTTACTATGGAAACTCTGGTGGTATGGCTTGTACTCCAGATGGTACTTTTGGAACACTTGCTTTAATCCAAAGAAGTATCATTAATATGGGTGGAACATTGTATATAGGTCGAGGAAGTAATGCCGGTGCAGATGGTGGTTCATTTACGATTCCTTATGCTTTTGCTCAAAAAATTATTGACATTATGCCAGGTGGTGGTGCAGCTTTTGTTCTTGCAGGTGATTACAACGCAAGTACATTACCTCCATTGAAAAATGGTAAAATCAGCAATGGTTTATTGTCACAAACTATAGCATTGGCACTGAATCTGTATATGCCTCCTAATGATCTTTCCAAATCTGTTGGTGATTTTGTACTTGAAGGCGGAAAATACTTAGTTACCGTTAAAAAATCAAAAACATCAATGTGTAGCGATCCTGTAGCAGCTGATTGCTATGATGAGCCTGATGCAATTAAGAGCTGGTGGATACCTGCCAATGTGGTTAATGCTTTACCTGCCCCTAAAAATGTTTGGTCATTATTCCAATTGGCTAAAGATGCATTGGGTGGCGCAACATTACCTGTTGGTGTTAAATTATCTGATATCAACAGTGCTGTAGATGCCATTAACAATGCTTTTGACGGCTGCAGATTCTTCTTAAGATATTCTGATGTTAAGGAAACTTGTCCAATTATGGAACCAACAATTGCAGCAAAAATTACGGTTGTTCAAGAACCTGTAGTAATTGACAGTTCCGTAGACTTTAAAGTTTATCCTGTACCATTCGAAGATGTAATTAATGTATCATACAGATTTGAATATGGCACCGATGTGACCATCCAAGTATTTAACTTACAAGGAGGCTTAATGTATGGTGTTGTAGACAATAGGTATAACAATGGCGAAGTGGCTGTTAAACAAATTAGCTTGCCAAGAACTTTTGACCAAGCATTGATTGTTAGATTGACAACAAATAAAGAAAAATTAAGTAAAACAATTGTTGCCAAATCAAGTACTCAAAGATAATTTTTAATTAACCTAAAAGAAAAGGCGGCAGATTGATGATCTGCTGCCTTTTTTGTTGAAATTATACTTTCTAAAATAGCTTTTTTACAATTTTATCTGCCATTTTCTTCATTTTTCGCCAAAAAATACGTTAAAAAAACTTAAATCGTTGATTGATTGCAATATAAAACAATCCGTTTAACGCATTTTATTTTAAAGATTAAACCATTTACATAAAATATTTAGCAGTTTGTTAGATTGTTTTGTGACTTGTTTTTTATATTGGTTTATATTATAAATTTACTTTATTGATAAAAACGATTTGGGTTTATCAATTTAAGTTCCCACAAATCAAAAAAATTATTTCGAATTAACCGGCTGACACTAATCATATTAGGTCGCTCAATCGTTTGTATATTTAATTTAACAAAAACTAAAAACTAAAAATTATGAAAAATCAATTTACCTCACGAATTGTAAAATTAACATTCGCGTTCATGTTTGTTTTAATCGCTTCTTCTTGCAGTCAAGATGATGAAGCAATGGATGCCGCCGTTTTGGCAAATGAAATTAACAGTGAATTATCGGCTAAAGGTGCTAAAGTTAGTACAGCTGTTGTTGCCCAAGGTTCTTTTTCTTATTCAGAAACAGAAGTTTGTTTAGGAGATGATTTAACTGTAACTTTTGATAATCTTTATGGTACTGGCAGTGACTGTGGAGAAGTACAAATTCAGTATTCTTTAGATGGTGTAGTTTGGTTGCAGCTTGACAAAGGTACTGTTACTGATGGAGTATTTTCCGGAACATTGGTGGCGCCAGTTTCTGGAACCTATAGCTTCCGTGCAGATTTCGCAGGTAATGCAGGTGGATGTAAAGATGGTTTTGATAATTTGAAATTTCAAGATAATACAGTTCTTGCAGTAGTTGTAGTCGCTCCTTGTGTTTCTTGCGATATTGCAAATTTTACTTACGAAACTTCAGACAACCAAAATATTGTTTTTACTTACAACCATGATGAAGAAGTTTCTAATATAACAATTGAATTCACCTTTCCTCAGGTTATGATTTCTGAACTTAATAATGATGGCAAGTACGTTGCTGCAGACGGCAAGTTATATAGTGTAAACAACCCAACTAACCAAACCGTATTTACTTGGACAGGCGAAGTTAGCTGTAAATCTAGCGAAGCTAAAACCTTTGAATTTTCATTTGCTCCTGATTGTAATGCAGGAAATGCAAACGACGGACAGGCAAACATTTGGACTGATGCTAAAATTGTGGCTATTAATGGTGTTGCTTTAGTTGATGTTTTATTAACGATTGAGGATGAATCAGAAATTAATTTGAAAGAAATAAACAATCTCTCAAACATCGTTTACACTGGCTGCCCAAAGAAAAAATAAATTTACGCTACGACTGAGTCGTTAAATCCTAAAAAAGGGCGAAAGAATTAAATCTTTCGCCCTTTTTTTATCAAATAATCAAACAATGGTTTTTATCATTTAAATGCCAAACCTTCTTTTACTATTCCAGGCATTGCTTTTAGAATTTCTGAAATCGATGGTGTTTGGTCTTGTTTTGCGGTCCTGATTTATACTGTTTTTAGTGCTTTCCATAACGGTTGGTTTTAGTAATTAATACTGGTGCAAATATACAATATCTTTTAGATTTAAAAAAATAATTTATTGTATATTTCATATTATTTTAACGTTTATTTTTACATATATTAATTATTGAGTGTTTACAGATGTGTATATTTACATTATTCGCAATAAATACATAAATTGTATAAGTCCTATATAAGGCTTTTCAATTAAAACTAAAGAAAACTCAAATAATTGGGCAATTAGCCAAGATGCCAATTGCAGAAAGAATAATTAAACAATTAACAGTTACACGATTCAACATTTTTTCTTTTCCCCGCCCTAAAGGTGAGAAAAAACTATGAATAAGATACTTTATTATAATCTTGTGAAAATAGTTCTCCCTTTAGGGTTGGGGAAAAACTATTTTTAGCTGATAAGTTGAAAGTTTAGTCATTAACAACAACACAATTCAACGATTAAACGATTAAACAGTAAAAAAACTATTTAGAAGGATTCAACGGAATTTTCCCGGAAAGTATGTCGAAATACATTTTAAAGTCGGATCGCAAACTCCATAAAGGATATTGAAAAGTAGCCGGTTTGTTTTTTTCAAAAAAGAAATGGCCAACCCAGGCAAAACCATAACCCGCAATAGGAACTGCAATCCATAATTTAGGCATATTGTGGTATAGCGCAGTAAATGCCAGAGCCAAAACAGTGGTGGTTCCAATCACATGCAACAAACGGCAAGTTTTATTGCTGTGCTGTTTCAAATAAAAGGGATAAAACTCCTCAAATGATTTTATGCGGTTTTCCATAAAACAAATGTATTCAAATAATTTTAAATGGTGAATTTTGAATTTTGGATTGTGAAATATTCTTTTATTCGCTAATCTCTCTGTGTTATTTTCTTATCAACCTTTCAACTTTTAACTTTTAACTTTTAACTTTCAAACTTTAATTAAAGTTTGAAAATAAACCCCGCCATCACATTTCCTTTTGGCATAGGCACCAAATTGGTTTCGGTATATTCCGCATTAAAAATGTTATTTGCCGCCAATGAAAACTCAATATGAGTTTTAAGCGCGGCCACTATTTTGGCATCAACCACATTGTAATTTTGTCCGTTTGTTCTTTCCACATATCTGTAGGAAAGATGCTGGCTAAAAATTGGACAAAATTTGGTTGAAATACCTGAAGTTAATTGATGTTTGATGCTATTGATGGAATATTGCGTAAATTGAACGTTGTTGTCTTTAATCACATCCTCAATAAAACTGTAACCCAAATTTATTTTTTGTGGATAATTTCCTATTTTAAATTGGTAATTGATATTGGTTTCCAAGCCTTGCGCAACCACTTCGCTAAAGTTTCTGGCTTCCCATTTATCGGTTTCATTGTCTTTGGTCCAGTCAATTAAATTATCCGATTTTCTGTTGAAAAAAGCCACATCCATCTGAAAATTGGCAGTTGTAAATTTTATGCCCAACTCTTCGGCCAAGGCCGATTCTGCCTGTAAATCGGCATTTCCTAGAGTGGTTGGCCCCACATAATACAAATCGGTAAAAGTAGGTACGCGATAGGTATAACCAATATTTCCGTACAATTTCACCTTTTCTGAAATGCGGTAACCCATATCCAATCCGGGAAAAGCTTTGGTGTCAAAATCCGAATAAGAACTTATGGCAACGCCCGGCGTAATATCCAGCTTCTCATTCAACAATTCAAATCGGTGCTCTATAAAACCCGTAATGGAAGTTCTATGGTGATTTCCTAAATTGTTGCTCACAAAAAACAATCTTGAAATATCCAATCCAACACCTGTTTTTCCCAGGCTTGAATTGAAAACAACATTTGTTTCACCGCCAACTTTATTTGAAATATGCAGATTTCTGTAATAAGAAGGGTTTTCTCTGATAAACAAATATAAATCCTGATTTCTTCTCCAATAAATTCTTCTTTTGATGATCACATTTCCAATCAAATAATCCGAAGAAAGCGCCACCAAGCTTGTTTGGGTTTCTTCATATTGGTCTTTAAAGGCCGGACTTGCATAAAATCCGTTGGCGCCAAACTTGCGTTCTGCAAAAGAAGTGATTAAACTATAATTTTTAAAATTCGATTTTAGAAAAATATTGCCGTTTTTAAAGTCGGTATTAAACCTGTAACCATCAGATTCCTGATAACTTGCCGTCGCCAAAATATCACCTCCGTTAAATTTTTGGCCCAAAGTGGCTTCTCCTTTTTTATTGTTATAAGATCCGTAATTTAAATTGATGGCGGCAGTATTTTCCTTTACCGATTTTGTAACAATGTTGATGGCGCCGGTAAAGGCATTTTGTCCGTAAATACGGGCGGCCGGTCCTTTAATGATTTCAATTCTTTCTATATTTTCCAAAGATAAAATACCATTCATCGTGTGATGTCCCGTTTGTGCATCATCCATTTTCACACCGTCAATCAACAATAAAGTCTGGTCAAAATTTCCGCCGCGGATGTATAAATCCGATTGCATGCCGTCAATTCCCCTTCTTCTGATATCAACGCCCGCAACATTTTGCAGCACATCGGCCAAGTTGGTTGCGGAGGATTTTGTGATATCCTCCTGAGTTAAAATGGTGATGGTACGGGAGGTTTTTGAAAAAGGCAGGGATATTCTGTTTGAAGTCACTTCAACTTCCTTTAATTTAACGGTGTCTTTTTGCGCGGTTGCCGAATTGCTTAAAATTGAAAGAAGTAATAGTAAGATAATGTGTATTCTCATTTAAATAATTTCATTGTTAGTAGTGGGCAAAGCTATTAAAATGAAGTTACATAAAATAAAAAAAGCCAAACTTTCGTTTGGCTTTTTTTGCTCTTTATGCTTCGCCCGTAGGCCCAAAATTTAATGGGATTCCAGGTTGGTCAAAATCCTTTATTTCACCATGAGATTTTTCAAACCTATGCACATTGTCTGCAAGCGCTTTAACCAAGCGTTTTGCATGTTGGGGCGTTAAGATAATTCTTGATTTTACCTTAGCCTTAGGTTGCCCTGGCATCACACTTATAAAATCAACAACAAATTCAGAAACTGAATGGTTGATAATCGCCAAGTTGGAATAAATTCCTTCAGCTATTTTGTCATCCAATTCAATATTTATCTGTCCGTCTTCTTTAAGTTCTTTATGGCTCATATTTACAGTTTTGACATCATTTCTTCTTTAGGGCCAACAATCATATTGTCGTAATTTTTCATTCCTGTTCCTGCCGGAATTCGTTTTCCGACAATTACATTTTCTTTCAAACCTTCTAAGTAATCAACTTTACCGCTTACCGCAGCTTCATTCAATACTTTTGTGGTTTCTTGGAATGATGCAGCAGAAATAAATGATTTCGTTTGCAATGACGCTCTTGTGATCCCTTGTAAAATTTGTTCAGCAGTTGCAGGTCTTGAATCTCTTGCTTCCACCAAATTTCTGTCTTCTCTTCTCAATACGGAATTTTCATCACGCAATTGACGAGGTGTAATAATTTGTCCTTCTTTTAAAACATCAGAATCACCAGCATTTTCAACCACTTTCAATCCGTAAATATCATCATTTACTTCAAAAAAGTCGTTTTTGTGCACCAACTGATTTTCTAAGAATAAGGTATCTCCAGAATCAATAATTTTAACTTTACGCATCATTTGGCGAACAACCACCTCAAAATGCTTGTCGTTAATTTTCACCCCTTGCAAACGGTAAACTTCCTGAATTTCATTCACCAAATATTCCTGAACTTTTGCAGGTCCTTGAATATTTAAAATGTCATCAGGTGCTGTTGCGCCTTCTGAAAGTTGCATTCCCGCTTTGATATAATCGTTTTCCTGAACTAAGATTTGGTTAGAAAGTTTAATTAAATACCTTTTAACATCGCCTAATTTAGATTCAACAACAATTTCACGGTTACCTCTTTTAATTTTACCGAAGGAAACCACACCGTCAATTTCCGACACAACTGCTGGATTTGATGGATTACGTGCTTCAAATAATTCGGTTACACGTGGTAAACCTCCTGTAATATCACCTGCTTTACCAGATTTACGAGGAATTTTAACAATTATTTTACCTGCAGGTATTTTTTCGCCATCTTCAACAATTAAATGGGCACCTAAAGGCAAGTTGTACGATCTTAGTACATTGTCTTTTTTATCTTTTAACAATAATGTTGGAATTGTTTTTTTGCTTTTCGATTCGATGATCACTTTTTCCTGGAAACCAGTTTGTTCATCAATTTCAACAAGGTAGTTTACGCCTTTCTCAACATTATCAAATTCAATTACACCGGCAAATTCTGATACAATAACACCGTTAAATGGATCCCATTTACAAATAACATCACCTCTTTTTAGTTTTTCGCCATCTTTAACATAAATGCTGGAACCATAAGGAATGTTGTTTGTGCTAAGCGTTAATCCAGTTTTTTCGTCGACAACTTTTATTTCCGATGTTCTTGAAATTACGATATCAATATCATTTCCGTCATTGTCTTTACCTGGAACAGTTTTTAAATCATCAATGGAAGCTATTCCCGAAAGTCTGGCATTCAAGCTATTTTCTTCAGAAATATTTCCTGCAACCCCACCAACGTGGAATGTTCTTAATGTTAACTGTGTACCTGGTTCTCCAATTGACTGTGCCGCAACAACGCCAACTGCTTCTCCAATTTGCACCATTTTTCTGGTTGATAAACTATGCCCGTAACATTTTGCGCAAATACCTTTTTTAGATTCACAAGTTAAAGCAGATCGAACTTCAACACCATCAAGTGATGAATTTTCGATGCGTTTTGCAATTTCAGAAGAAATTTCTTCTCCTGAACGCACAAATAACTCTTCAGTAACCGGATCAACAACATCGTGCAATGAAACGCGGCCATCAAGTCTTTCACTTAATGATTCAACAATTTCATCATTCTTTTTAAGTGGTTCAACAAATAAGCCTCTTAAAGTGCCACAATCAACTTCATTGATAATCACATCTTGCGAAACATCGACCAAACGACGTGTTAAGTAACCGGCATCGGCTGTTTTTAATGCAGTATCCGCCAAACCTTTACGCGCACCGTGGGTAGAAATAAAGTATTCAAGAATTGACAAACCTTCTTTAAAGTTCGACAAAATTGGATTTTCAATAATTTCTCCTCCGCCTGTTGATGATTTTTTCGGTTTCGCCATCAATCCACGCATTCCTGTTAACTGGCGAATTTGTTCTTTAGAACCCCTTGCACCAGAATCAAGCATCATAAACACTGAGTTAAATCCTTGTTGGTCTTCACGCAAACGTTTCATGGAAAGTTCCGTTAAACGGTTGTTTGTAGATCCCCAAATATCAATTACCTGATTGTAACGCTCTTTATTTGTTAACATACCCATATTATAGTTTGCTATAATAATGTCAACCTGTTCATTTGCATCAGCAATCATTTTAACTTTTTCTGGCGGAATGATAATATCTCCCAAACTGAACGACAAGCCTCCACGGAATGCAAATTTGTATCCCATATCCTTCATATCATCAAGGAATCTTCCTGTTGTAGGCACATCCGTAACTTTCAGAATTTGTCCGATAATATCTCTTAAAGATTTTTTAGTCAATACTTCGTTTACATATCCTGCCAATTCAGGAACCACTTCATTAAATAAAACCCTTCCTACTGTTGTTTCAATTATTTGTGAAACCAATACGCCTTCCGCATTAAAATCTTTCGTTCTAACTTTAATAACCGCATTAAGTTCAACAGCTTTTTCGTTGAATGCAATTGTTACTTCTTCAGGAGAATAAAAAGTCAATCCTTCACCTTTTACTTTACGCTCAGGCGTCGATCTTCTTTCTTTGGTCATATAATACAATCCCAAAACCATGTCTTGAGAAGGAACTGTGATTGGTGCTCCGTTAGCCGGATTTAAAATGTTATGTGATGCTAACATCAACAATTGACATTCTAAAATAGCTTCAGGGCCTAATGGTAAATGAACTGCCATTTGGTCACCATCAAAATCGGCATTGAATGCAGTACAAACCAATGGATGTAACTGAATTGCTTTTCCTTCAATTAATTTTGGTTGAAAAGCCTGAATACCCAAACGGTGTAATGTAGGGGCACGGTTTAGCAATACAGGATGTCCTTTTAAAACATTTTCTAAAATATCCCAAACAACTGGCTCTCTTTTATCTATAATTTTCTTTGCAGATTTTACTGTTTTCACAATCCCTCTTTCAATCAATTTTCTGATTACGAAAGGTTTGTACAATTCAGCTGCCATATCTTTTGGCAATCCACATTCGAATAATTTTAATTCCGGTCCAACAACAATTACAGAACGTGCAGAATAATCAACACGTTTTCCCAATAAGTTTTGACGGAAACGTCCTTGCTTACCTTTTAAGGAATCTGACAATGATTTTAACGGACGGTTTGATTCAGTTTTTACGGCTGATGATTTGCGCGTATTGTCAAACAATGAATCCACAGATTCTTGCAACATACGTTTTTCATTACGTAAAATTACTTCAGGCGCTTTTATTTCAACCAATCTTTTTAAACGATTGTTTCTGATAATTACCCTGCGGTATAAATCATTTAAATCGGAAGTGGCAAAACGGCCACCATCCAACGGCACCAACGGACGCAATTCTGGCGGTGTCACCGGAATCACTTTCATAATCATCCATTCCGGACGATTTTCTCTGTTTTTGCCTGCATCTCTAAAAGCTTCAACTACGTTTAATCTTTTTAATGCTTCAGTTTTACGTTGTTTAGATGTTTCAGTGTTTGCTTTATGACGCAATTCATACGACAATTCATCTAAATTGATTCGGTTAAATAAATCAATTAAACATTCGGCACCCATTTTAGCAATGAACTTTTCTGGGTCGTTATCGTCTAAATATCTATTTTCATTAGGGAATGATTCAAGAATGTCCAAGTATTCTTCTTCCGTTAAGAAATCCATTTTTTGCAATGGATCTCCGCTTGAATTTTTAGCTCCAGCAGGTTGAATGACTACATAACGTTCGTAGTAAATAATCATGTCTAACTTTTTTGAAGGCAAACCTAAAAGGTATCCCATTTTGTTAGGCAATGATCTAAAATACCAGATATGAGCAACAGGAACCACCAAATTAATGTGTCCTACTCGGTCTCTACGAACTTTTTTCTCAGTTACTTCAACACCGCAACGGTCGCAAACTATTCCTTTATAGCGAATTCTCTTGTACTTTCCACAAGCACATTCGAAATCTTTTATGGGTCCAAAAATTCGCTCACAAAACAATCCATCTCTTTCAGGTTTGTGAGTTCGGTAATTTATAGTTTCCGGTTTTAAAACTTCTCCGTTTGATTTCTCAAGAATTACTTCAGGAGATGCCAAGCCAATAGAAATTTTATTAAATTTTTTTACAGTGTATTTATTATCGGTTTTTCTGGCCATAATATGTTAATAATGGGTTCGAATTTAAAATGTAAAAATTGTATAAATAGCCAGAAGGTCTAAAAACCTCCTGACTATCCTTTTTTGTTATTCCTCTAATCTAACGTCTAATCCAAGACCTCTAAGCTCGTGCATTAATACGTTAAATGATTCTGGCAATCCTGGTTCAGGCATATCATCACCTTTTACAATAGCCTCATAGGTTTTTGCTCTACCCAAAACATCATCAGATTTTACGGTTAAGATTTCTCTCAAAGTACTTGATGCTCCATAAGCTTCAAGTGCCCAAACCTCCATCTCACCAAAACGCTGACCTCCAAATTGTGCTTTACCGCCCAATGGTTGTTGTGTAATTAACGAGTATGGTCCAATAGAACGAGCGTGCATTTTGTCATCAATCATATGTCCTAATTTGATCATATAAATAACGCCTACTGTTGCAGGTTGGTCAAAACGTTCTCCTGTGCCACCATCATATAAATAGGTATGGCCATGTTTTGGAATTCCGGCATCTTCAATTAACTGGTTGATTTCGCTAATTTTTGCACCATCAAAAATAGGTGTTGCAAATGTTTTGCCAAGTCGTTGACCAGCCCATCCAAGAACCGTTTCATAAATTTGTCCGATATTCATACGAGAAGGCACACCAAGCGGGTTCAACACGATATCAACCGGAGTTCCATCCTCTAAGAAAGGCATATCTTCAGCGCGAACAATACGGGCAACAATCCCTTTGTTTCCGTGACGTCCTGCCATTTTATCACCCACTTTTAACTTACGTTTTTTAGCGATATAAATTTTGGCAAGTTTTAAAATTCCTGCAGGCAATTCATCACCCACTGAAACCGTAAATTTCTCACGACGCAAAGATCCTTGTAAATCATTCACTTTTATTTTGTAATTGTGAATCAATTCATTCACCAAGGCATTGATATGGTCATCTGTAGTCCAAACGCCTCTTGTTAAATAAGCAAAATCAGGAACTGCATTCAGCATTTTTAACGTAAACTTTTTACCTTTCTGAAGAATTTCTTCGCCCAAATCGTTCATCACTCCCTGAGAAGTTTTTCCACTGATTAGGGTAAATAATTTTTCGGTTAAAACAGTACGTAAATCTTCTAATTTTGCAGAATATTTGTGTTCTAAATTGGTAATGCTTATTTTATCTTTTGCTCTTTTTGATTTGTCTTTTACAGCACGTTCAAACAACTTCTTGTCAATAACAACTCCACGCAATGATGGAGAAGCTTTTAATGAAGCATCTTTTACGTCGCCGGCTTTGTCACCAAAAATAGCTCTCAATAATTTTTCTTCAGGTGTTGGGTCAGATTCTCCTTTAGGCGTAATTTTACCGATCAAAATATCTCCCGGTTTTACTTCAGCGCCAATACGGATCATTCCATTTTCATCCAAATCTTTTGTAGCATCTTCAGAAACGTTTGGAATGTCGTTGGTCAATTCTTCAGCACCTAATTTAGTGTCTCTAACTTCCAAAGAATATTCATCAATGTGGATAGAAGTAAAAATATCTTCTTTCACCACTTTTTCAGAAATCACAATCGCATCCTCAAAGTTATACCCTTTCCAAGGCATAAAAGCCACTTTCATATTTCTTCCCAAAGCCAATTCACCGTTTTGTGTGGCATAACCCTCACAAAGCACCTGTCCTTCTTCTACCCTATCTCCTTTTTTAACAATAGGTTTTAGGTTGATTGAAGTTCCTTGGTTTGTTTTTCTAAACTTGATTAAGTTGTATATTTTGCTGTCGCTGTCGAAGCTCACCATACGTTCTTCATCAGTTTTGTCATATTTAATTTTGATGGTGTTGGCATCTACATACTCAACAGTGCCTAAACCTTCAGCATTGATTAAAATACGTGAATCTTTTGCAACCCTTCTCTCTAATCCTGTACCAACAATTGGCGCTTCCGGACTAATTAAAGGAACTGCCTGACGCATCATATTCGATCCCATCAACGCGCGGTTTGCATCATCATGCTCCAAAAATGGAATTAAAGAAGCTGATATGGAAGCGATTTGATTAGGAGCAACATCCATATAATTCACCACTTTTGGGTCAACTACCGGATAATCCGCTTCTTCACGAACAATCACTTTATCGTTTACAAAATTGCCTGCATTGTCCAAAGGAAGATTTGACTGCGCAAATTTCATTCCTTCTTCTTCTTCAGCACTTAAATAAGACGGTTCGTCTACAATATTTACCTGGCCATTGGTTACCTTTCTGTAAGGCGTTTCAATAAATCCTAAGTTATTCACTTTGGCGAAAACTGCCAAAGAGGAAATTAAACCAATATTTGGTCCCTCAGGAGTTTCAATCGGACACAAACGGCCATAGTGTGTAAAGTGAACGTCACGCACCTCAAATCCTGCTCTTTCTCTGGATAAACCTCCAGGTCCTAGTGCAGACAATCTTCGTTTGTGCGTAATCTCAGCCAATGGATTTGTCTGGTCCATAAATTGAGACAATTGGTTTGTCCCAAAAAATGAATTGATCACAGATGACAACGTTTTGGCGTTGATCAAATCGATTGGTGTAAATACTTCATTATCACGTACATTCATACGTTCACGAATGGTTCTTGCCATACGGGAAAGACCAACGCCAAACTGACTTGCCAATTGCTCGCCAACCGTACGTACACGACGGTTTGATAAATGGTCAATATCATCAACTTCCGCTTTTGAATTGACTAATTTTATCAAGTTTTTGATAATGGTAATAATATCTTCTTTCGTTAAAACTTTTGCATCAACAGATACATCCAATCCTAACTTTTTGTTCATTCTGTAACGACCAACTTCACCTAAATTGTAACGTTGTTCTGAGAAGAATAATTTATCAATAATACCTTTTGCAGTTTCGAAATCTGGCGGTTCAGCGTTTCGCAACTGTCTGTAAATATGTTCAACAGCTTCTTTTTCAGAGTTTGTTGGATCTTTTTGCAAGGTATTGTGAATAATGGCATAATCAGCCATTTCATTATCTTCTTTATGAAGCAGAATTGTTTTTGTTCCTGATTCAATAATTTCTTCGATTTGATCTTTTTCTAAAATGGTATCACGGTCCAATACGATTTCATTTCTTTCAATAGAAACAACCTCGCCGGTATCTTCATCAACAAAATCTTCAAACCAAGTTTTTAAAACACGTGCGGCCAGTTTTCTGCCGATGTATTTTTTTAATCCGCTTTTTGAAACTTTAATTTCTTCTGCAAGATCAAAAATCTCCAAAATATCTTTATCACGTTCATAACCAATGGCTCTGAACAATGTTGTTACCGGTAATTTTTTCTTTCTATCAATATAAGCATACATTACTTGATTGATATCTGTTGCAAATTCTATCCAAGAACCTTTAAAAGGAATTACCCTTGCTGAATATAATTTTGTTCCATTTGCGTGGAATGATTGCCCGAAGAATACACCCGGTGAACGATGCAATTGAGAAACTACAACCCTTTCAGCACCATTGATTACAAAGGTACCGCTGTGTGTCATATATGGAATTGTGCCAAGATAAACATCTTGTACAATTGTTTCAAAATCTTCGTGTTCAGGATCTGTGCAATACAGCTTTAAGCGCGCTTTTAAAGGCACGCAATAAGTTAAACCTCTTTCGATACATTCTTGAATTGAATATCTAGGCGGATCTACAAAGTAGTCCAAGAACTCTAACACAAATTGGTTACGAGTATCACTAATTGGGAAGTTATCGAGGAAGGTTTTATATAATCCTTCGGTACTTCTTTCGTCAGCTTTGGTTTTTAGTTGAAAAAAATCTTGAAATGATTTTACCTGAATATCCAAGAAATCGGGATATTCCATTACCATTTTAGCTGATGCGAAGTTTATTCTTTCGGTGATTTTTTTAGTTGCCAATGGACAAAAACTTTAGGTTAATAAAACAATTAAAATATAAGAACGAATATATACACAAAACGGTTTAGGTCTGAGGCTTTCACCCAGACCTAAACCTCAAATTGTGTTAGCTAATGAAAGCTTATTTAAGCTCAACCTCAGCTCCAGCTTCTTCTAATGCTGCTTTTAATCCTTCAGCTTCATCTTTAGAAATACCTTCTTTTATTGGTGCTGGTGCAGCATCAACAATTGCTTTAGCTTCTTTTAGACCTAAACCGGTTAATTCTTTAACCAATTTAACCACTGCTAATTTAGAATCACCAGCTGCTTTTAAAATTACGTCGAATTCAGTTTTTACCTCAGCTTCGTCATCTGCTCCAGCTGCTGCTGCAGGACCTGCAACTGCTACTGCTGCTGCTGGCTCAATACCATAATCGTCTTTTAATATTTTAGCCAACTCATTTACTTCTTTAACTGTTAAGTTAACAAGTTTCTCTGCGAAATCTTTTAAATCTGCCATTTCTCTTTGTTTAAATTTTATTATTTAGTTTATTAGTGCACGTATTTATTTCTCTGATAATGTTGTAAGAATACCAGATAATTTATTACCTCCTGATTGCAATGCTGAAATAACATTTTTAGCAGGCGATTGTAATAAGGTAATGATATCTCCAATAACCTGTTCTTTGGATTTTATGTTCACCAAAGACTCTAACTGGTTGTCACCAATATAGATTGCTTCTTCAACATAAGCCCCTTTCAATAAAGGAATAAGAGATTTTTTTCTGAAATCTTTAATTAATTTCGCTGGAGCGCTACTAGATTCAGATATCATTAAAGAAGTGTTTCCTTTTAATATCGATGGTAAGTCTCCGAAATCTTTATCAGATTTTTCCATTGCTTTACCAAGCAATGTATTTTTAACAACTGCGAGTTTTATGTTTGCTTTAAAACAAGCTCTGCGTAAATTTGATGTTTGTAAAGCATTTAACCCTGATATATCTGCAAAATAGATAATTCTTCCTTCAGTTAACTTGGATGTTAAAGCTTCTATTACTTGTGATTTTTCTTCTCTCGTCATAATTACTAAGTTTTAACTTTAATTAAACTGATTTTGGGTCAATATTCACTCCAGGACTCATTGTACTAGAAAGATAAATACTTTTGATATAAGTTCCTTTAGCCGTTGTAGGCTTCAGTTTTATCAAAGTATTCACAATTTCATGTGCATTGTCGATAATTTGTTCGGCATCAAAAGATGCTTTCCCAATACCTGCATGTACAATACCGGTTTTGTCGACTTTAAAATCAATTTTACCAGCTTTAACTTCTTTTACTGCTTTTGCAACGTCCATAGTTACTGTACCAGTTTTAGGGTTTGGCATTAAACCTCTTGGTCCTAAAATACGACCTAAAGGACCTAATTTTCCCATAATACTTGGCATAGTGATAATAACATCCACATCAGTCCAACCATCTTTAATTTTTTGAAGGTAGTCATCCAATCCAACATAATCAGCGCCAGCTTCTAATGCTTCAGCTTCTTTATCTGGAGTTACCAATGCCAACACTTTAACATCTTTACCGGTTCCGTGTGGTAATGTAACCACGCCTCTAACCATTTGATTTGCTTTACGTGGATCTACACCCAATCTAACAGCTATATCAATAGATGCATCGAAATTTACACTTGTAATTTCTTTTACTAAAGCGGAAGCGTCTTTTAAAGAATATGCCTGATTTTTATCAATCTTAGCATGTGCTTCTTTTTGCTTTTTAGTTAATTTTGCCATTTTAATAACTGTTTTATTTTTTTATAGGAGCTTCTCCACTTACGTTAACACCCATTGAGCGTGCTGTACCAGCCATCATAAGCATAGCCGATTCGATTGTAAATGCATTTAAATCTTGCATTTTATCTTCAGCAATCACTCTTAATTGATCCCAGGTCACTGTTGCCACCTTGTTACGGTTTGGTTCAGAAGAACCTTTTTTTGCTTTAGCAGCTTCCATAATTTGCATCGCCGCTGGTGGAGTTTTTACAACAAATTCAAAAGATTTATCCTTATAAACAGTAATTGCTACTGGTAAAATCTTTCCTTGTTTGTCTTGAGTTCTTGCATTAAACTGCTTACAGAACTCCATAATATTAACTCCGGCAGCACCCAAAGCAGGTCCAACTGGTGGTGATGGGTTAGCAGCACCTCCTTTAACCTGTAATTTTACTACTTTACTAATTTCTTTTGCCATCTTTAAATCTTAAATTATATATTATGCATAAATTGGAAGCGAATGCATAATATTTCCATTACTTCTGTAACAATTATGAAATTTTTTCAACTTGCATATAGCTTAATTCCAGTGGCGTTTTTCTGCCAAAAATCTTAACCATTACTTCAAGTTTACGTTTTTCTTCATTTATTTTTTCAATAGTGCCGTCAAAACCATTAAATGGTCCGTCAATTACTTTTACGGTTTCTCCAACAGTAAACGGAATTGCAACATTATCATTTTGAACCGATAATTCATCAACTTTACCCAGCATTCGGTTAATTTCAGATTTTCTCATAGGAACGGGATCACCGCCTTTGACTTCACCTAAAAATCCGATAACTCCAGGTATTGATTTGATGATATGTGGAAGTTCACCACTTAAGTTTGCTTCAATCATTACATAACCAGGAAAATAAACGCGTTCTTTGTTTATTTTTTTTCCATTACGCACTTGAATAACTTTTTCTGAAGGAACAAGAACTCTATCAACATAGTCAGTCATGCCTAAGCGGGCAATCTCGTTCTCAATATAAGTTTTTACCTTATTTTCTTGTCCGCCGATTGCTCTAACAACATACCATTTTTTAACAGAATCTGTCATACTAATTTTTAATAATTAAAACAGTTTAAAATATTCAGTTAAACCTGCTTGAAAGAATTTATCTACAGCAAATACCGCTAATGCGAAAATGATGGTAAATATAGCAACAACCACCGTAGATTTTTGAGCTTCTTCCCAAGAAATCCAAGAGACTTTGTTGCGCAACTCTTCAAATGAGTCTTTTAAGTAATTGATTAATTCCATTTTTTCAAATTTTGCACGGATGGAGAGACTTCCTTCGACTTTACTTCGGCTACGCTCTGTAACCTCGCTTAGGATAAACTTCTCGCACCACTTTTTTAATTTGCACGGGTGGAGAGACTCGAACTCCCGACACCTGGTTTTGGAGACCAGTGCTCTACCAACTGAGCTACACCCGTAAATTTAAGGTGCCCCTCTTAAAAGAAGCACCTATAATTTACCTAGTATTAGGTGTATTTTATTAGTCTAATAATTCAGTTACCTGACCTGCACCAACTGTTCTACCGCCTTCACGGATTGCAAAACGTAAACCTACGTTTAATGCGATTTTTTGATGCAATTCTACGTGAATGGTTAAGTTATCGCCTGGCATAACCATTTCAACACCTTCCGGTAACATAATTGTACCAGTTACATCCGTTGTACGAACGTAAAACTGTGGACGGTAGTTGTTATGGAATGGTGTATGACGACCACCTTCTTCTTTTTTAAGTACGTAAACCTCTGCTTTGAATTTACCGTGTGGAGTTACAGAACCTTTTTTACAGATTACCATTCCTCTTTTAATGTCTTCTTTTGCAATACCTCTTAATAAAAGACCAACGTTATCTCCAGCTTCACCTCTGTCCAATATTTTACGGAACATCTCAACTCCAGTAATAGTAGAAGTTAATTTTTCAGCACCCATACCAATAATATCGATGATATCACCAGTGTTTGCAATTCCTGTTTCAATACGTCCAGTTGCAACTGTTCCACGACCAGTAATTGAAAATACATCTTCAACTGGCATAAGGAATGGTTTATCAATATCACGTAATGGTAATTCAATCCAAGTATCAACGGCATCCATCAATTCAACAATTTTCTCCATCCATTTAGGTTCTTTGTTCAATCCCCCTAATGCAGAACCTTGAATAACTGGTGTATTGTCACCATCATAGTCATAGAAAGACAATAAGTCTCTAATTTCCATTTCTACCAGTTCCAATAATTCCTCATCATCAACCATATCCACTTTATTCATGAATACAACCAATCTTGGAATACCAACCTGACGACCTAATAAGATATGCTCTCTAGTTTGAGGCATTGGTCCGTCTGTTGCAGCAACAACGATGATAGCACCGTCCATTTGCGCAGCACCTGTTACCAGGTTCTTCACATAATCCGCGTGACCTGGACAGTCAACGTGAGCATAGTGACGATTTGCTGTAGAATATTCTACGTGTGCGGTATTGATAGTGATACCTCTTTCTTTCTCCTCAGGAGCGTTATCAATTTGATCAAAGTTTTTTACTTCACAAAACCCTTTTTCTGCTAATACTACAGTAATAGCAGCTGTTAAAGTTGTTTTACCGTGATCAACGTGTCCAATAGTCCCAATGTTTAAATGTGGTTTTGAACGATCAAAGGTTGCTTTTGCCATGATTATTTAATTTTAATTTTTAAATCTTAGTTATATATAGTGTTAATTTCAATTCTTATTTTGAGCCAATGATGGGATTTGAACCCATGACCTCTTCCTTACCAAGGAAACACTCTACCCCTGAGCTACACCGGCAAAAAAAAGAGCGAGAGACCGGGCTCGAACCGGCGACAGTCAGCTTGGAAGGCTGAAGCTCTACCAACTGAGCTACTCTCGCAATATTTTTTTCAATTCCCTACTGCTTTATATCGCTATAAAACAATTGTGGTGAGAGAAGGATTCGAACCTTCGAAGCTTGCGCAGCAGATTTACAGTCTGCCCTCGTTGGCCACTTGAGTATCTCACCATTTTTTCAAAGATCTGGCCGATAGATACTTTCTTCGACTGTACAAAGGATAAACTTATCATCCTATTTCATAAATATTTAAAAAATTCAAACATTTACTTTCCTAAGCGTTTTCTTTTTCAAAGAGCCGATAGAGGGACTCGAACCCACGACCTGCTGATTACAAATCAGCTGCTCTAGCCAGCTGAGCTACATCGGCTTTTTACTCCACAAAAGAAGTCCGCTATTTCTAACGGACTGCAAATGTATTAAAGTTTTATTTTTTAAACAAAGCTTTTGCGATAATTTTTATTTTTTTATTTATCACGTACTTTTTCTTTCTCTTTTGTTAATTTTCTTTTTAATGAATCTACTGCTACCATTGTTCCTTCTTCAAATGTTTTGCATTGTTTTTTAACCACAATGTCGTTCCCCGGAATATTAATTTTTATGTCAACTGTTTTATTCTCCTTTTCACTCGTTTGTTGCACTTTTAAAAACACTTCTGAATCCACAATTTTATCATAATACTTTTCTAACCCGGTTACTTTTTTCTCAATAAAATCAATCAGATCCTTGTCTGCATTAAAATTCACAGATTGTACAAATACTTTCATAATAAATCAGTTTTTTTGGCTCCTTGGGTGAGCCTGGTTATATACTTCCTTTAATTTACCCAAACTGCTGTGGGTGTAAATTTGTGTTGACGCTAAACTAGAATGTCCAAGCAATTCTTTTACCGCGTTTAAATCAGCACCTTCATTAAGCAGGTGTGTTGCAAAAGAATGCCTAATTACGTGAGGGCTTTTCTTTACTTTTGATGACACCGCACTAAAATAATTATTTATTACGCGATACACAAGCGTATCATATATTTTTTTGCCATTTTTTGTTAAAAATAAATAAGGTGATGAAATAGCAACTTCTTCCCTCATAACGCTATATTTCAATAAGTTCTCCTTCACTGTTTTTAATAACGGAATAAAACGTTCCTTATTCCTTTTTCCCAGCACTTTAACAGTTTCATTAACATAATCTATGTCGGTTATTTTAATATTGATCAATTCATTTCTTCGCATTCCTGTGGAATAAAACAATTCAACCATTAATTTATTCCGAACCGATTCAAAATCGCCATCATCCAATGCATCAAGCACATTAAAAATTTCCTTTTCTGAAAACGGAACTTGCACTTGTTTCAATACTTTTAAAGCCTGATGCTTCACCAAAGGGCTGGCTTCTATTTGTTTTGTTTTTTGAAGAAACTTATAAAATGATTTTAAGGAAGAAACTTTTCTGTTGATGGTTCGGTTAGAGATTTTTGAATTCACCAAACTCACAATCCAGTTTCGGATTTGGGCATAATTAACCGTTGCAATACTTTCGTTGCCATATTCCAGGTTGCAAAATAATTGAAAGGTATTCAAATCATTTTGATACGCCGTAATGGTGTGATGCGAATATTTTTTTTCTAAAGAAAGGTAATTTAAAAATGAGGTTATTGGCATAAAAAAACCGTTAGTACACAAATTTACGAATTGTTATTTGTATTTACTAACGGTTTATGAAAATGGTTAAAAAATTAACCTTGCTCTTCGTTTGTTCTTAAGTTTTGAACATACTTGGCTTTTATGTTTTTAGCACGATTTGTTACTGATGGTTTTATGAACTGTTTACGTGCGCGTAGGTTTTTCATCGTTTTTGTGCGATCAAATTTCCTTTTATAACGTTTTAACGCTCTATCAATATTTTCTCCGTCTTTTACTGGTATAATTAACATAGTTTAGCACCTCCTTTCAAACTGTTCCTTTTTTAATTTTGGTTTGCAAATATACATCTAAATATAATATGTGCTATAAATTTTTCGAAAAATTCACCCCCAATCATTATTTTGATGCTTTGTATTCTTTTTTATCGATAATCATTTTCGCAATAATTTCGCGTAAAATTTCCGAAGTTCCTCCGCCAATTGGACCTAACCGACTGTCTCTTAACAACCTTGCCATTGGATAATCTTCCATATAACCATAACCGCCTAAAAACTGAAGGCATTCATAAATTACTTTATCGGCTATTTTAGTGGAAACCAATTTAGACATACTCGCCTCTTTTACAATGTATTGGCCTTCATTCAATCTTTTTGCTACGGAATAATTAAATTCTTTGCACATTTCAACTTCGCTGGCCAAATCGGCAATTTTATGGCGCAATGCCTGAAACTGGTCTATTGTTTTTCCGAAAGCGTGTCGCTCGCCCATATATTTTATGGCGTAGTCTAAAGCATATTCCGATCGTGCGTGGGCATTAATTCCCATGACCAAACGTTCCAACGCAAAATGATTCATAATATATTGAAATCCTTTTCCTTCTTCACTCATCAAATTTCCTGCAGGAATAACTACGTTATCAAAAGCAATTTCAGCAGTGTCAGAAGCTCTCCAACCCAATTTATCCAATTTTGTTGCTGAAATTCCCGGTGTATTTCTATCGATTAAAAAAATGCTGATGCCTTTGTTTTTGGCAGCCGGATTTGTTTTTGCGGTCACAATCAGATAATCTGAATAAACGCCATTGGTAATAAAAGTTTTTGACCCATTAATAATATAGGTGTCTCCATTTTTAACTGCTGTAGTTCGCATTGCTGCAACATCAGAGCCTCCAAACGGTTCAGTAATACACAAACAACCAATTTTTTCGCCTTCAACACTTGCCGTTAAATAGGTGTTTTTTATGGCTTCGCTTCCCTCTTTTTCCAAATGGGTCATCGCCAAATACACATGTGCCCAAATCGCCGCTGCAAAACCGCCCGAATTTACTTTTTGAAGTTCTTCTAAAAATATGACGGTGTAAAATATATCCAATCCCAATCCGCCGAATTCTTCAGGAGTATTCAAGCCCAAATAACCCATTTCTCCAAATTTCTTCCAGATAAACCTTTCAATAGTGCCGGTTTTTTCCCATTTATCAATATGAGGAACGACTTCCTTTTGTAAAAAATCTTGAAAACTTTTTCTAAATGCTTGGTGTTCTTCTGTAAAATACATACTGTTCATAGGAGTTGTTCGCTTAAAATTTTATTTAATTATTTAGCTTCCAAATATAGCGCTATTCTGCCAAATCTTTCTAGCGGAAAACCATCAATTTTTTTAAGCTCTTCAATAGATTGTATTTCAGCTACCTGATTTTTGTAATTGAAGATTTTTTTGGTGAGTTCGTAATCCAAATAAACAATGGCCAAAACTTCCTTAAAAGTGGCGGTATTCACATTTATTTTTTGAATTGTTGGCGGTTTTGTGACTTCAAAATGCTGTAAAACTTTATCGGCAACTTCTTTGTCAAGTGCCCAAACTTCAAAAATTTGGTCGTTAAAGGAAAATCCCTGCAGTTTTATGCGGTAATCAATGATTCGTTTCGACAGTTTTTCCCCAATTCCGTTTACAATTCTTAAATCCTGTGCGGAAGCTGCGTTGATATCTTTTTTCTGGATTGATTTTTCAATAACGGTTTTTGAAGTTGATGTTCCGTATGTTTTTCCTGAAGCAATCCAATCGGGAAATTTGAAATACGGACTAATAGCGGCCAATAAACTGTCGTTTACCCCTGTTATTTCTTGAAATTGATTTGTTGAATTGATGTATTTTCCCTGCGCCCGAAACGCCAACAATTTATCAATTTCGTTTGTGCTCATTCCAAGTTGATGCCCTTTAAAATCGGTTATATAATTAGGATTAAAAGGATAAATTTTACGGATGTTTTTTCCCAATTCTGCATTTTTCAACGAATCCATTTCCTGTTGAAAAGCCATAATTTCAATTTGGGAAACTGCAGGTTTTTCATCCGATGAAAAATCGACAAAAAAGAATATTCCTTGAAGAAAAACGATAAAAATCAACAAAAAGAAAATCCCATTTCTTTGGCTTTTATGATACCTGAAATGGGATTTTATGATATTCATACAAATATTTAAATTATTTTTTCGCCAACCTTTGGACTGTGTATAGTTCACCGGCTTTCAATTTGCGCCAGTATTCATCCAAATCAACTTTTACTTCACCCGACATTAAGTAAAGCCCAATAATATTTGGAAACGCCATGGCAAGAATCATCATATCCGAAAAGTCTAAAACAGCGCCCAAACTAACGGAAGAGCCAACCACAACAAATATTAAAAAGAACATTTTATAAATCATTTCCGCTTTTTTGCTTTTTCCAAACAAGTAAGACCAAGCGCGCATTCCGTAATACGACCAGGAAATCATAGTAGAAAAAGCGAATAAAAATATGGCAACGGTCAATACATAAGGGAACCACGAAATAACAGTTCCAAATGCATCAGAAGTCAGTTGCGCACCGCCCATTCCAACAACTTCATGTTTGCCTGTAAAAATTAAGACCAAAGCGGTTAATGTACAAACCACAACGGTATCAATAAAAGGCTCTAAAAGGGAAACAAATCCTTCAGAAGGCGGATTGTTTGTTTTTGCCACACTGTGTGCAATGGCCGCCGATCCAACGCCCGCTTCATTAGAAAAAGCGGCTCTTTGAAAACCAATAATCAACACGCCAATAACACCGCCTTTTAAGGCTGATGGACTAAATGCCCCATCAAATATTGCAACAAATGCTGGTCCAATATTTTCTATGTTGATAAAAATTACCGTCAAACAGGCAATCACATAAATGGAAGCCATTATGGGAACTATTTTTTCGGTAACCTTGGCAATGCTTTGAATCCCGCCAACTATAACAGCGGCAACAAGCATAGAAATAATGATACCAAACCAAAATCCGTGGCCGGCCAGTTCAGGAATTTGTCCGGAAACGGCTTCAAATGCCTGATTTGCCTGAAACATGTTACCGCCACCAAATGAAGCACCAACACATAAAACAGCGAATACACCCGCCAAAACTTTTCCTAAAACTTTTTTATTTTGTTTTTCCAATCCATTGCGCAAATAATTCATCGGACCCCCAAAAACCCTACCGTCTGCCGCTATATCTCTGTATTTTACCCCTAAAGTACATTCCACAAATTTGGAAGACATTCCCAACAATCCGGCAAGTATAATCCAAAAAGTAGCTCCAGCCCCACCTAAGGAAATTGCAACGGCAACCCCTGCAATATTACCCAAACCAACAGTTCCTGAAACCGCAGTTGCTAGCGCTTGAAAATGAGTAACCTGACCAGGAGCGTTTGGATCATCATATTTTCCTCGAGCCAAATCGATTGCGTGTTTAAATCCTTTGATGCTTATAAAGCCCATTCTAATTGTGAAAAATAAAGCGCCAATTGACAGCCATATCACAATAAATGGAATATTCTTTTTTTGGATGTCTCCATTTGGATGCAATAAAGCAATTTTTTCATCATAGTAAATAGCGGCATAATTATGTGCGCCTTCCTCAATAACATCTCCCTTTTTTTCAGAGTCATAAATAGAACCGTCTTCCTTTGACAAATATTTTAAAGTTCCATCTACATAAGCCCTTCCTACAATTTCGGATTCGCCTCTAGAAATAATGGCTATGGTATCGCCTTCCTTAACTTTTGCGCCATCTTTGAACAGCCATTTTTTAACCAAAAATTTTCCTTCAATACCAGGACTCCATCCAGGAATTGGAATATTCATTTTTTCAACATATACATTGGGATCATGTATTCCCACAGCAGAAAAAGGATCCCAAAACAAAACCTTGGCAATGATGTTTACTACCGGCGTAAAAGTTCCGTTAAATCGCTCGGAAATATTTTGCATAGGAATTTTATATTTTTTGGTGACCGTATTTCCTATAGAATCTGTTATTACAACAGTATAAGGAACGCCTTCTACCAAGCCGAAAGCTTTATTGGAAGTTAGCGGAGCACTTTGTTTGCTCCATTTATAAGTATATGGGGGTGTGCCGCCATAAACTTTCACTTCAAGAATTCCATCGTTAATTAAACTGGATGGATTTACGATATTTTCATTTACTGTAAGATTTTGAGAAAATGCTATCGCAGAAAATAGTAGAAGTATAGGTATTAATAATTTTGAATTCATATTTGTTTGTTGGTTCGTTGATTATAATATAGTGCTAAAAAGCCACCAAGATGCTAAAAAATTTAGCTTGCCACAAATTTTTTGCCTTAAACTTGATTTTTTTTTATTAAGTTCCTGTAAATAAGCGTCATAAGATTTCGCGTAATTTTTTAATTTGGCTCGGTCTTCCAAGAACAATCAAATTGCAACCCATTGTTAATTTTGTATCTGATTCTGGATTTACAATATATTCATTGGTAGCGGTTTTAAAACCTATTACAGAACAGCCAGTTTTTCTTCTTAAATCCAAATCCCTGATGGTTTTGTTCAAGTATTCAGAATCTAAACCACTTACGGGTATTTCTTCCAAATTTGTGGAACCTTCATCAAGTATTGTTAACCTTTCCACAAATTCAACCAAATCTGGCGTAACAACCAATGATGCCATATGCATTCCGCCGATTTTATCGGGCATTATGATATTGTTTGCCCCGGCAATTTTTAGTTTATTAATAGACGATTCATTTGAAGCCCTGCTAATAATAATCATATCTTTATTCAACTGCCTGGCAGATAGCACCACAAATAAATTGTCGGCATCAGAAGCCAGGGAAGTAATTAAACTTTTGGCATTATGCACTGCAGCTTTTTGTATGGATTCATCCTGGGTAGCATCACCTTCAACATACAAAATATTGTCGAGCTCAAGCTGTTCAATTAAGGCTTTGTCTTTTTCAATCACAACGCAAGGCATATTAAAGTTCTTTAATTTTATAACGGCTTGTTTGCCATTACGCCCATAACCACAAACAATGGTGTGGTTTTTTAAATTTTGAATTTTTTGTTGCACCTTTCTTAATTTTAAAAGTTGAAGAAGTTTCCCATTTACCAAATATTCAGATAAAGCAGTCACAGAATATGCGTAAACAACGATACTTATTAATATCAAAAAAATAGTAAAAATCTTTTCCTGCTCATTTAAAGGATGCATTTCACCAAACCCAACTGTTGTCATTGTAATAATGGTCATATACAACGCATCCAAAAAATTAATTTCGGAAAGAATCATATAACCAATTACACCTATTGAAACAACAGAAATAAAAAATATGATTGACACATATAATTTTGTTTTAAATATCATAGTTGTTATAGATCAAAAACAGATTTTCTTTTGGTGTAAACCATATCTTTCAAGCGCAATAAAAAAGCAAGTGTTAAATATATCCCAAAGGAAAAACCCAAAGTGACAAAGGATATATAAATAAAAAATATACGCACATTAGAAACATCAATTCCCAATTTATCGGCAAATCTTGAGGAAACCGCAAATCCGTGTTTTTCAAAAAAATGACGCAAAGAATCTATCCAACGCATAGCCTGTAAATTTAACGCAATATACTAATTTTCAAAATAAAGATGTGACTGTATGCCAAAATTGTAGCTACATTTTTTTAACTTTGCAACTTTCCAAAAATTCAATGACAAAACACACAGAATATATAGAAGTTTTGGGCGCACGAGTCCATAATTTAAAAAATATTGACGTTCGTATTCCCCGAGAAAAATTGGTGGTCATCACCGGTTTAAGCGGCAGCGGAAAATCGTCACTGGCTTTTGATACCATTTATGCTGAAGGCCAGCGCAGGTACATTGAAACTTTTTCGGCGTATGCAAGACAATTTTTGGGTGGCTTGGAACGGCCAGATGTGGATAAAATTGACGGACTTTCTCCGGTTATTTCCATTGAACAAAAAACAACCAATAAAAGTCCGCGTTCCACAGTGGGAACCATTACAGAAATTTACGATTTTTTGCGATTGCTTTACGCGAGAGCCGCTGATGCATATTCTTACAACACCAACGAAAAAATGGTGAGTTATGCCGATGTGCAGATAAAAGAGCTTATATTAAAAGAATTTGAAGGAAAGAAAATAGTGATTCTGGCGCCAATCATTAAATCGAGAAAGGGCCATTATCGGGAATTATTTGAACAAATTTCAAAACAAGGTTTTGTGCGTGTTAGGGTTGATGGAGAATTGATGGAAATTACCAAAGGAATGCGTCTTGACCGATACAAAACCCACGATATTGAAATTGTGATAGATCGTTTAACGGTTAACGAAGCTTCAGAAAAAAGAGTGGAAGAAAGCATTGCGACCGCCTTGTATTCTGGCGACAATGTGGTGATGATTTTGGAACATGAAACCAACAATCCGCGTTATTTCAGCAGTGATTTAATGTGTCCGACCACAGGAATTTCATACCCAAATCCCGAGCCAAATTCCTTTTCTTTCAATTCCCCAAAAGGCGCTTGCGAAACTTGCGGCGGATTGGGAAAACTCGATAAAGTCAATCTCAAAAAAATAATACCTGACAATAAAATCTCCATCAAAAACGGCGGAATAAAACCCATTGGAGAACAAAAAAACAGCTGGATTTTCAAGCAGCTTCAGTTGATTGCCGACCGCTATCATTTTCAGTTAAGTGATCCAATTTCAAAAATACCTGGCGAAGCCTTAGAAATCATTTTAAATGGCGGAAGCGAAAAATTTGACATTGTTTCAAAAACAGCAGGAATTACCCGAACTTATGAAATTGATTTTGAAGGAATCATTCATTTTATTGAAAATCAACACAGCACAAGCGATTCAACCTCCATAAAACGCTGGGCCAAAGAATTTATGGACGAGATCAATTGCGAAACCTGCGATGGAAAAAGGCTAAAAAAAGAAGCCCTCTATTTTAAGGTCAATGATAAAAATATTTCGGAATTGGCGCAGCTCGACATCAATGAACTTGCAAATTGGTTTGCCAAAATTGAAGAAAAACTAACCGAAAAACAAATCAAAATTGCTTCAGAAATATTGAAAGAAATAAGAACCCGAATTCGGTTTTTACTGGATGTTGGTTTGGATTATTTAGCGCTTGACAGAAGCTCAAAATCACTTTCTGGCGGTGAAGCCCAGCGAATAAGGCTGGCAACCCAAATTGGTTCACAACTGGTTGGCGTACTTTATATTTTAGACGAGCCGAGCATTGGATTGCACCAACGCGACAACCAAAAATTAATTAATTCACTGTTGAATTTACGCGATATCGGAAACTCCGTAATTGTGGTTGAACACGACAAAGAAATGATTCAGCACGCCGATTTTGTGCTCGATATCGGTCCGGGCGCTGGTATTCATGGTGGAGAAATTGTGAGCGAAGGAACTTATGAAGATCTAAAACAACACCATACATTAACGGCCGATTATTTAAACGGAACCAAAAGCATTGAAGTTCCTAAACAGCGCCGTGAAGGAAACGGACACAAAATAGTGTTAAAAGGCGCAACCGGAAACAATTTAAAAAATATTACTGTAGTGTTTCCTTTAGGTAAATTAATTTGCGTGACCGGCGTTTCAGGCAGCGGAAAATCGACCTTAATCAACGAAACTTTATATCCCATTTTAAACGAACATATTTACAACGGCGTTAAAAAACCGATGCCTTACAAATCCATCGAAGGATTGGAACATATTGACAAGGTAATTGCCATAGACCAATCCCCAATCGGCAGAACGCCACGCTCAAATCCGGCCACTTATACCGGCGTTTTTAGCGAAATCAGGGATTTATTTGCCAAAACCAGCGAGGCAGCAATAAGAGGTTACAAACCCGGCCGATTTTCATTCAACGTAAAAGACGGACGTTGCGAAACTTGCGAAGGCGGCGGCGTTCGTGTGATAGAAATGAATTTTTTGCCCGATGTGCATGTAGAATGTGAAACCTGTCAGGGAAAACGCTTCAACAGAGAAACTCTGGAAATTAGGTACAAAGGAAAATCAATTTCCGATGTGTTGAATATGACTATTGAAGAAGCGACTTCATTTTTTGAACTCATTCCCAAAATCCACAGAAAACTGAAAACAATTCAAGATGTTGGGTTAAGCTACATCAAACTGGGGCAGCAATCCACCACTTTATCCGGTGGTGAAGCGCAACGCATAAAATTAGCTTCGGAATTGTCTAAAAAGGACACCGGAAACACTTTTTATATTTTGGATGAACCTACAACCGGACTTCATTTTGAAGACATTCGCGTTTTGATGGAAGTTTTAAATAAATTGGTAAATAAAGGAAATACCATTCTAGTTATAGAACATAATTTAGATGTTGTAAAACTTGCCGACCACGTGATTGACATTGGGATGGAAGGGGGAAAAAAGGGTGGACAGCTAATTTGTTTTGGAACGCCGGAAGAAGTTAGCCAACATAAAAAAAGCTATACGGCCAAATTCTTAAAAAAAGAATTAAATTAGCCCGCAGGTTTTCATCGAAAATTCAGAATTTTATCAAATAATAAAGAAATTACAGCGTAATTATGACAAATGAAGACAGACAAATAAGAGAAAAATTCAAGCAAAAAACGTGGAATGAAATTAAAACCAACGATTCTTGGGCCATTTTTAAAATTATGGCAGAGTTTGTTGAGGGTTTTGAGCGACTCAGTAAAATTGGGCCTTGCGTAACTATTTTTGGTTCTGCTCGCACAAAAGAAGACCATGAATATTATAAACTGGCCGAAAATATTGCGTATAATTTAACTACCCATGGATACGGTATTGTGACTGGTGGCGGCCCAGGAATTATGGAAGCAGGAAATAGAGGCGCACGACGCGGTAAAGGAACTTCGGTTGGCTTAAATATTGAATTGCCTTTTGAGCAACATGACAATCCGTACATCGACTCCGATAAAAGTTTGGATTTCGATTACTTTTTTGTTCGTAAAGTGATGTTCATTAAATATTCCCAGGGATTTGTGGTGATGCCGGGAGGATTTGGAACTATGGATGAACTTTTTGAGGCAATCACTTTGATTCAAACAAAAAAAATCGGAAAATTTCCCATTGTATTGGTTGGCACAAAATACTGGTCGGGATTGATGGATTGGATCAAAAATACTTTGGTGAATGAAGGAGCCATCAGTTTGGAAGATCTTAATTTAATTTCAATTGTTGACACGGAAGATGAAGTTTTGGAAGTGATAAACAACTTCTATAAAAAATACAGTTTAAGCCCTAATTTTTAATCAAACCCTTGAAAAAACAGCTATTTTTAACGCTTTTAGCCGGTATTCTTTGTTGGAATTATATGAATTCCCAAACAAACAACACCACCATTCTTGCTGTTTTAAATACGCAAACAAATGAACTTAAAATACAGCAGGAAATCAATTTTTTCAACAAATCCGACAGTATTTTAAGCGTTGTATATTTTCATAACTGGGCAAATGCCTATAAGGATAAAAACACACCACTGGCCAACCGTTTTGTTGAAAATTATTCAAAAACATTTCATTTTGCCAATGAAAAACACAGAGGAAGTTCCAAAATAAATAGTTTTTCGGTGAATTACGATCTTGTTACCTGGGAAATTACCGAGCAAAATCCGGATATCTTAAAAATCAATTTAAAGCAATCTTTAAAACCAAAAGAATCCATAAAAATAGTTGCAACTTACACCTTAAAAATTCCCAATGATAAGTTTACAAATTATGGCGTAAACAAAACGGGCTATAATTTACGGTATTGGCATTTAATTCCGGCTGTTTTCGACGGAAAATGGCATCTTCAAAACAATTTGGATATGGATGATTTGTATGTTGATTTTACAAATTATCTGATAAACATTAAATTACCAAAAGATTATGTGTTAAGCAGTGATTTAACAGTTTCTGTTGATTCACTGCCCAATTTTAACAGCTATAAACTGACTGGGAATAATAGACAGGATATCGCATTAAACATTACCAAGGAAAATGATTTTGTTACCTATAATTCCAAACCCGTTTCATTAATCACCAACATAGATTCGAAAAAACTGCATTCTGCAATCAAAACAGAGATTATCAACAGGGAACTTTCTTTTATTGCATCTTATTTAGGCGATTATCCGCACGAAAAACTTTTCATCAATAAAATTGATTATGAAAAAAACCCAGTTTATGGATTTAACCAATTGCCCACTTTTTTAAAGCCCTTTAATGACACTTTTGAATTTGACATTCAGCTATTTAAAATTTTAAGCAGAAAATATATAGACCATGTTTTTTTGTTTAACCAAAGAGAAGATGCCTGGCTTGCAGATGGATTACAAATCTATTTAATGATTAAATATGTCGAAAAATATTATCCTGAAGTAAAAGCAATTGGCGATATTTCAAAAATTTGGGGTATTAAAACCTTTAATTTGGCCAAAATCGATTTTAATGATAAATACCCGTTTTTATACCAATTTGCGGCTAGAAAAAATTTAGATCAGGCATTAACAACGCCTGCCGATTCCCTGTCTAATTTCAACAGAAAAATTGTAAACAAATACAAAGCCGGATTGGGAATTCGATATCTGGAAAATTATTTGGGAGAAGACACCATTTTAGATGCCATAAAAAGTTTTTCGGAAAAATACTCCGGACAAAATACCCAAAGCGATTTATTTTTGAATTTGATTGATACACCCAAGGATATTGCCTGGTTTAAATCAGATTATTTAAACACGAGTAAAAAAGTTGATTATACCATTAAAAAAATAGTCAAAAAAAATGATTCCCTTGAAATTAGTGTATTAAATAAACGAAATTTTACTGCTCCGATACAACTGTATGGCATTCATAATAAAGAAATCGTTTATAAAAAATGGCTTGTTGGCATAGATTCCCTAACAAAAATTACCATTCCAACTAACGGTTTTGATCGACTTTCATTAAATCACGAATTCTATTTGCCCGAATATAATTTAAGAAACAATTGGAAAAATATTGACAAAAAATTATTTAACCGGCCTGTGCAGTTAAAATTTTTGAAGGACATAGAAAACCCTTATTACAACCAAATTTTTTATACGCCAGAAGCACGATACAATTTTTATGACGGCGTGGTTTTAGGCATGGCCATATCAAACAAAACATTGTTAAACAAGAGTTTTCAATACAAACTGATTCCTTCTTACGGAACAAAAAGCAATGCCTTTTCAGGATCTTTTTCCTTGCTTTATGAATACTTGCCTGAAGATAAAAAAGTAAATAGATTATTAACAGGAATTTCGGGAAGCAGTTTTCAATATGCAAAAGATCTGACTTACAGCACTTTTACCCCATTTGCACTCCTTGAATTAAAAAGAAAAAGTTTGAGAGATGTTAGTAATAGCGCATTGTTTACTTCCTTTGTGATGGTAGACAGGGAAAAGTCACCAACGCAAACGCAACATATTGAAACCAACAAATACAATGTGTTTAATATTAGTTACGGATATTCAAAGCCAAATATTATAGAAGATCTTAGATTTTCGGGAGGATTTCAGGTTGCTGATCAATTCAGTAAAGTTTCTGGAACGGGGCAATATAGATTGTTAACTGACACCAACAGGCAATTTGATTTCCGCGTTTTTGCAGGCGCATTTTTAACCAATAAAACCGAAACGGATTTCTTTAGTTTCGCTTTGGACAGACCAACCGATTATTTATTTCAATACGATTATTTGGGAAGATCAGAAACTACAGGAATTTTAAGTCAGCAAATTATTATCAATGAAGGCGGATTTAAATCGAAACTTCCCGTTGCCTATGCAAATCAATGGTTAACAACCATAAATACGAGCGTTGGATTGTGGCGTTGGCTTGAAGTTTATAATGATGTCGGTTTTGTAAAAAACAGAGGTGAAAATGTTTATTTTGCTTATGAAAGCGGCGTAAGGCTGAATTTCATAAACGATATTTTAGAAGTGTATTTTCCGTTTTATTCCAATTTGGGATGGGAATTGACCCAGCCAAGATACAGCAACAAAATTAGGTTTGTGTTGGTCATAAATCCAAAAAAAATATACAATTTCGCCAAAAGAGGGTTTTATTGAATTTCAAGTTTTTTTATTAACTTTAACTGTTAATCTTCGGTCTTCCGTCTTCGGACTTCGGACTTCCGTCTTTAACTTTTACACCATTTTTGCCCCAATTTTAATTACCATTTAAATTTGTAACTTTACCCCTACTAATAAAATCAAAAATATGCAGGTAAAATCTTCATCCACCAACCAAGAACAATTATCATTCAATCAATTTAAAAAGGAAGTCTTGCGCGATTACCAAATTGCGGTAATAAGCAGAGAATGCAGTTACTTGGGCCGTAGAGAAGTATTGACCGGAAAGGCAAAATTTGGCATTTTTGGCGATGGTAAAGAAGTGCCGCAATTGGCGATGGCGAAAGCTTTTAAGAAAGGCGATTTCAGGTCGGGTTATTACCGCGACCAGACTTTTATGATGGCCATTGGCGAATTAACGCCGCAACAATTTTTTGCGGGGCTTTATGCACATGCCGATATTAATGCCGATCCAATGTCGGGCGGCAGGCAAATGGGCGGCCATTTTGCAACCCATAGTTTGGATGAAAACGGCCATTTTAAAAACCTGACAGAACAATACAATTCAACTGGCGATATTTCTCCAACCGCAGGCCAAATGCCAAGAATGCTTGGTATTGCGAAGGCTTCAAAAATGTTTCGTCATCTTCCTGAGTTAATAAATCCAAAATTTTCTGATAACGGGAATGAAGTTTCCTGGGGAACTATTGGAAACGCAAGCACATCAGAAGGCTTATTTTTTGAAACCATAAATGCCGCTGGAGTTTTACAGGTTCCTATGATTATTAGTGTTTGGGATGATGATTACGGTATTTCTGTTCCGGCAAAATATCAAACAACCAAAGAAAGTATTTCAGAGATCTTAAAAGGATTTCAACGAGATGAAACTGCAGAAGGATTTGAAATTTTCGTAGTAAAAGGCTGGGATTATCCACAATTGATTTCCGTTTACAACAAAGCGGCAAAAATTGCCCGAGAAGAACATGTACCCGTTTTAATTCATGTAAAAGAATTAACGCAACCTCAAGGACATTCAACTTCCGGGTCACATGAACGTTATAAATCCAAAGAACGCTTGGTTTGGGAAAAACAAAACGACTGTCTGGCCAAAATGCGCGACTGGATTATTGAATTTGAATTGAAAGACAGCAACAATAACGTGCTGCGATTTGTTGATGCCGAAGAAGAATTGATCCTCATTGAAAAAGAAGCAAAAAAAGAGGTAAATCAAGCAAGAAGAGATGCCTGGAATGCTTTTTTAAATCCGGTAAAAGAAGAAAAAGCCAAAGTGATGCAATTGCTGGAGAATCTGGCAAATAAAAGTCATAACAAATCTTTTATCATTAAATTAAAAAACGATTTGGCCGCTGTTTTGGACACTTCAAGAAAAGATCTTTTAGTTGCTGCCAGAAAAGCCATTGTATACGTTAGAGATGAAAAATCCACCGAAAAAACACAGCTTCAACATTGGATTCTCAGTTATTTAAAGAAAGAACAACCAAGCTACAGCTCTTATTTATACAGTCAAAGTGATCAAAAAGTAAGTCACGTTAAAGAAGTTTTGCCAACCTATGATGCAAATGCCGAATTGGTTGATGGCAGAATTATTATAAAAGACAATTTTGACATCCTGTTTTCAAAATACAAGGATTTGTTCATCTTTGGAGAAGATGCCGGAAATATTGGCGACGTGAATCAGGGACTTGTGGGACTTCAGGAAAAATACGGAAAACTTCGTGTTGCCGATACCGGAATTAGGGAAGCGACGATTATCGGACAAGGAATTGGAATGGCGCTGAGAGGTTTGCGTCCAATTGCCGAAATTCAATATCTGGATTATTTATTGTACGCCATTCAAATACTGAGCGATGATTTGGCTACGCTGCATTACAGAACAGTGGGCAAACAAAAAGCGCCGTTAATTGTCAGAACCCGTGGCCACCGTTTGGAAGGAATCTGGCATTCGGGATCGCCGATGGGCGCTATTGTGCATTTGTTGAGAGGAATAAACATCTTGGTTCCAAGAAATATGACAAAAGCGGCCGGATTTTACAATACTTTATTGGAATGTGATGAACCAGCGTTAATTGTGGAGAATTTAAACGGCTACCGTCTAAAAGAAAAATTCCCCAACAATTTAGGTGAATTTAAAACGCCTATCGGAGTTGTTGAAACCATTAAAACAGGTAAAGACATTACCGTTGTTTCTTATGGATCTACCTTAAAATTGGTGGAAGATGTGATAAATAGTTTAAAACAGGTTGATATTGATATTGAACTGATTGATGTTCAAAGCTTGTTGCCATTTGATATCAATCAAGATGTGGTTAAAAGCATCCAAAAAACAAACAGATTGATTATTATTGATGAAGATGTTCCCGGAGGCGCTTCGGCATATTTGTTAAATGAAATTCTGGAAAAACAAAATGCTTATGGCTTTTTGGACAGTAAACCTGTAACTTTAACGGCAAAACCGCACAGAGCAGCTTACGGAACCGACGGCGATTATTTTTCAAAACCAAATGAAGAAGATATTTTTGAAGCAATTTACAGCATTATGAATGAGGCAAATCCAACAAAATACAAACCTTTATATTAATGTAACACAAATTGCATTTTATAAAAATTCAATAAAAACACCTATTCAGTTGTTTTTTTGTACATACAATAATTAAAATCACCTAAAAGAATATGACAAGGGTCAGCTATTGATATTTATCATTCTTTTTACAACAATTAACCCATATCTTTGAGAATAATAAAATTACACTACAGTATTCATATATAAATTTATTGATATGGCAAAAGTAAAAGGAGCTATAGTTGTTGATACACAAACCTGTAAAGGCTGCGAGGTTTGTATTCCTGTTTGCCCGGAAGACGTGATTGGCATGTCAACCGACGTGAACAGAAAAGGCTATCACTATGCTTACATGAAAAACCCTGAAGCTTGCACTGGATGCACAAACTGCGGTATTGTATGCCCAGACAGAGCAATCTCCGTTTACAGGGTAAAAGTTTCAGTATAATAATTAAAACATTGCACAGAATGTCAGAATTAAAATTAATGAAAGGAAACGAAGCATTGGCCGAAGCTGCAATTAGGGCTGGAGTTGATGGCTATTTTGGTTACCCAATCACACCTCAAACAGAAATAATTGAATATTTAATGACCGAACGTCCCGAATTAAGGACTGGAATGGTTGTTTTACAGGCCGAAAGCGAAGTAGCCGCCATAAATATGGTTTATGGCGCCGCAAGCACCGGCAAAAAAGCAATGACTTCTTCATCAAGTCCGGGAATTTCTTTAAAATTGGAAGGAATCTCCTATTTGGCAGGTGCAGAATTGCCTGCCGTCATTGTAAATGTAGTTCGTGGCGGACCAGGATTGGGAACGATCCAGCCATCACAAGCCGATTATTTTCAATCGGTAAAAGGTGGCGGACACGGAGATTACAAACTCTATGTTTTGGCTCCGGCATCGGTTCAGGAAATGGCCGATTTTGTAGAAGATGCATTTGACATTGCTTTTAAATATCGCGCTCCGGTTTTAATTCTTTCTGATGGATTGATTGGCCAAATGATGGAAAAAGTGGTTCTAAAACCACAAAAACCAAGATGGACCAACGAAGAATTGATTGAAAAAAGCGGCGATTGGGCGGTTACAGGCAAAAAAGGAAGAGAACGCAACATAATTACCTCACTCGATTTACAATCTGAAAAAATGGAAGCCAGGGTTCGCAGGTTGATGAAAAAATACGAGCAAATGGAGAAAGAAGATTTGCGTTTTGAAAAAATAAACTGTGATGATGCCGAATATTTAATTGTTGCCTACGGTTCAAGCGCTCGAATTTCACAAAAAGCCGTTGAATTGGCCCGAGCGAAAGGAATAAAATTGGGTTTGTTAAGACCAATCACTTTATTTCCTTATCCAAAACAAGCACTTTTTGAATTGGCCGACCAGGTTAAAGGAATTTTAAGTGTTGAATTAAATGCAGGTCAAATGGTGGAAGATGTTCGACTTTCAGTTGAATTTAAAGTACCCGTTGAACATTTTGGCAGAACAGGAGGAATTATTCACACTCCAGAAGAAATTTTAGAAGCTTTAGAACAAAAAATTATTAAAAATGGAAGTATCAGACATCATAAGACCAGAAAATCAAGTATTCTGTAAAACAAAATTAATGACAAACACCGCCCTGTCTTATTGTCCGGGTTGTGGTCATGGCACTGCGCACAATTTAACCATGGAAGTCATTGATGAAATGGGCATTTCAGAAGATGTTATCGGTGTTGCACCGGTTGGCTGCTCTGTTTTGGCTTATGATTTTATGAATATAGATATGACACAAGCCGCCCACGGGCGCGCACCGGCAGTGGCGACAGCA
>JAUYUA010000087.1 GCA_030694935.1 Lutibacter sp.
TTAACAATCCCAATCTTAATCGGCCTTAACAAACAGGTCGCCCCGATGGGGCTTGTTTTTTTGAAAATTTATTTTCTACAGACAGTTCGTCCCTCTGGGGCTAAAAAAGCTCCATAGGAGCGAAATGTTTGTAGAAAAACGGAAAAATGCAGTATTTAAAGCCCCATCGGGGCGACCTGTTTGTTTTGAAAAATTTAACCGGACAATAATGTTTTGTAATGTAAAAATTTTAAATATTGTTTTTCATTAATAATTCCGACACAATTTTTCCAGATATAATCGCTGGCGGAACTCCAGGGCCGGGAACGGTCAATTGCCCTGTAAAAAATAAATTCTTCACTTTTTTACTTTGTATTTTTGGCCGTAAAAAAGCCGTTTGCATCAATGTATTTGCCAATCCGTAAGCATTTCCTTTAAATGAATTATAATCGTTCACAAAATCGTTTACACAATACGATTCCTTAAGTATAATAAAATCATTTATATTTTGATTAGTCAACATTTCAAGTCGGTCAATTATTTTTTGGAAATATTCTTCGCGTATTTCGGGAATATCAATTATTCCGGGCGCAATCGGAATTAAAAAAGTAGCAGCTTCGTAACCCTTTGGGGCAAAACTATCATCGGTAATACTAGGGAAACTTCCATAAAAAAGCGGATCTTTTGGCCATTGCGGCCTGTCGTAAATCTCAACGGCATGCTTATCGAAATTCGAATCGAAAAACAAGGTATGATGCGAAACGTTTTTTAACTTTTTGCTGAAGCCAACATAAAATAGTAAGGCCGAAGGCGCAAAAGTTCTTTTGTCCCAGTATTTTTCTGAATACATTCTGTATTTCTCATCCAGCAATATTTCCGAATGGTGATAATCAGCGCCGCTCACCACAAAATCTGCAGCCAAAAACTGGTTATTTACCTGAACACCTTTAACAATCCTGTTTTCAACAACAATTTTCTCGACGTTTTGGTTTGTTTCAATGTTAACGCCTAATTCCTCAGCCAAAGTCACAAAACCTTTAACCACTTCATACATCCCGCCTTTTGGATGCCAAGTACCCAAACCGAAATCGGCATAATTCATAAAACTGTAAAAACTTGGCGTATTAGATGGTTTTGCACCCAAAAACAATACCGGAAATTCTAATATTTGAATTAATTTTTCACTTTTTATATGTCCGCGAACTTCCGTACTGATACTTTTAAAAAACTGGTTTACGTTCGCAATTGTTTGGAATGTCACCAATTCGGTAATGGAATTTCCTGGTTTGTAAACCAAATTATTCACCGCAACTTCATAATTGAATTTCGCAGCTTTTAAAAATTTCTTCAGATAAATGGAACTTCCTTTCTCCTCATTTTCGAAAACCTCATAGATTTCTTCGATTTTATCTGAAATAAGCAACGAATCAAGTTGGTCAAAATAAACCTGATACGCTGGAGCCAATTTTTCCAAATCGTAAAAATCGGATGGTTTTTTGTTGAAATCCTTAAAGAATTTTTCAAAAACATCGGGCATCCAATACCAGGTTGGACCGATGTCGAATTTAAATCCGTCTTTCGTCAGCAGCCGGGCTCTCCCGCCAACGCTGCTGTTTTTCTCAAGTATGGTTACCTCATACCCTGCTTTTGCCAAGTAGCAAGAAGCAGATAAAGACGAGAAACCCGAGCCTATGATGATAATTTTTTTCTTCATTTTGTTTAACAAATATACAATAATATTAAACAAAAACAAATTACTGAAAAAAAATTATAAAATATTTAACAACTCAAACGGAGATTTAAATATTTTTATTTGATCATTTTTGAAAGAATCCGAATCAAATTGCGCCAATTTAGAGCCTAAAACCCATAAAGAATCATTGGTATCCTTCAATATTTCACTATAAACTTGCTGCAAATATTCCTCCACAGTTTCTTTGGATGGCTCAACGGTTAAATAGGTTAAAAAGCATACTTCATCAAATACTTTTTGCAAATCATTTAAATTTTCAACAGGAACGCTTTGTCCCAAATAAACGGAATGGTATCCGTGAAACAGCAATTCAAAATGCAAATAGAGCAAACCGAGCTCATGAATTTCATGCATTGGCAAATACAACACAAATTTTCTTCCATTTTTATTTGGCTGAAGAAATTGCAATTTTTCAGTATTGATTAAAATCTTTTGCTTAATTAAATTTGTGATAAAATGTTCGTGTGCCGGAGTTATGGACTGCACTTGCCACAAAATACCAATTTCATTCAAAAATGGAATAAAAACCTCCGTAAAAATAGTGCGAAAAGATATTTGCGAAATAAGGCCATTGTAAGTTTGATTGAACAAGCCTTCATCAAAATTGAGCGTTGCCAATTTAAATGAATTTAGGGCTTTACTCTCAAAGCCTTCTTTAAACACCAGTTCCTTTACGCTTAATTCCATTTTATCATTGGATAAAGATGCAATTTTGGATATTTTTAATCCGTTATTGTAAAGTAAAGATACGTTTAGCAGCTTAAGCATACTGTTCATATCATAATATCTTATGTTAGAATCTGTTCTTTTAGGTTGAAATAAATTATACCTTTTTTCCCAAATTCTTATGGTATGCGCTTTGATGCCTGAAAAATTTTCGAGATCCTTTATAGTAAACTCAGTTTTGATATTGTTCAAAGTAAATTAAATTTAGTTGAACAAATATATATAATAAATTAATATGTAACAATTTTTGCATAAAAAAAGAGCGCTAAGCGCTCTTTTTATGTTTTTTAAACCAATTTATTTGTTCAAATACATCTTTCTTCTCGAATACAATTCTAAGGTCCATCAAACAAATGCATCTTAATAAACTATTAAAATTTCCATTATACTGGAAATTTTAATATTAATATTAACAGTATAAAAGAAATATAGTTACTTTTTTAACTGATTTTTGATAAATATTTATATCTTTGCTTCATTATGTATGAAAGATTGCAAACACAAACGCTCACACAATGGCTTTTTAAGGACAAGGTTCTTGTGCTTATTGGCGCGCGACAAGTAGGGAAATCAACCTTACTGAAAGAAATGCTACAACAATTGTCCTATTCTTATTTAAGTTTAAATGGAGAAGAATCGCACATAAAAAAATTATTTGAAGAACCCACAGTAGAAAAATTGAGACAAATTATTGGCGACCACAAAATTTTGCTTATAGATGAAGCCCAACAAATAAAGAACATCGGATTGTGTTTAAAAATGCTTTTTGATAATTTTAAAGATGTTCAATTTATTGCCAGTGGTTCTTCGGCTTTAGAAATCGCCGACGAAATTTTTGAACCATTGACAGGAAGACATTTCGTATTTCATTTATATCCTTTGAGTATTGAAGAAATATACACCAAAAACGGTTTCCTGAAATTCACTGAAAATATGAATTGGCATCTCGTTTACGGAATGTATCCTGATGTTTTAAACAATAAAATTCACGCCAAAAAATACTTGAAAAGCATTGCCAACCAATATCTCTATAAAGATGTTTTGGCTTGGAAAGACATTAGAAAACCCGATTTGCTGAATAAATTATTGCAACTCTTGGCGCATCAAATTGGCTGTGAAGTATCCTTAAACGAACTGGCAACACAATTAAAAGTAAAGTCGGAAACAGTGGATAATTACATTGATTTGTTAGAAAAATCGTTTGTGTTGTTCCGATTAAAAAGTTATGCCACCAATGAAAGAAAAGAGGTTACCAAAATGCGTAAAATTTATTTTTACGATTTGGGAATTCGCAATGCTATTATCGATAATTTTTCACCTGTAGAATTGCGTAACGACGTGGGTGTGTTGTGGGAAAATTTTGTGGTAATGGAAATTATAAAAGCCAACGAATATGCGCAAAATGACTACAATTACTATTTTTGGAGAACCTTACAGCAACAAGAAGTTGACTTTATAGTTCAAGACGAACAACAAATCACTGCCTTTGAAATGAAATGGGGTCACAAAGGCAAAATTACCAAAGCTTTTACCAATAGTTATCCCTATGCAAAAACAGAACTCATTAGCCCTGACAACTTTTTTGAGAAAATAATCATTAAAAAAGAAAATTAGAAATAGGAAGCAAGCAATACCGAGAACTTAATAAGTCATCATTTCATTCTCAACTACTCGAGGATACTGAAGTTTATTTTGTGAAGTCAATAAATAGGATTCACAAAATAAACTTCAATTTTTCAACCAATTTTATTTGTTTAAATACATCTTTCTTCTCGAATACAGCTCGTAAAACTGGTCGTCTTTTAAATTGTCGATAAACAAAATGCTTTCACCGGTCGATTTCATTTCCGGACCTAATTTTTTGTCAACATTCGGAAATTTATTGAACGAAAATACCGGTTGCTTAATGGCGTAACCTTCCAATTGAGGATTAAATTTAAAGTCCTTCACTTTATTGGCGCCCAGCATTACTTTTGTGGCGTAGTTTACATAAGGCTCTTTATACGCTTTTGAAATAAACGGCACTGTACGGGAAGCTCTCGGATTGGCTTCAATAATATAAACAATGTCATCTTTAATGGCAAACTGAATATTGATCAATCCAACCGTTTTTAGAGCCAAGGCAATTTTTAAGGTGTGGTCTTTAATTTGCTGCAATACAAATTCGCCCAAATTAAATGGTGGCAAAGTAGCGTTTGAGTCACCGGAATGAACCCCGCAAGGTTCAATATGCTCCATAATTCCAATAATGTACACTTCTTCCCCATCGCAAATTGCATCAGCTTCCGCTTCAATGGCACCATCTAAATAATGGTCCAACAGCAACATATTGTTTGGAATTTTACGCAATAAATCAACCACGTGTTTTTCCAGTTCTTCTTTATTGATTACAATTTTCATTCCTTGACCGCCCAAAACGTAAGAAGGGCGAACCAATATTGGAAAATCTAAACTATCTGCAATTGCAGCGGCTTCATCAGCCGTTGTGGCAGTTCCATATTGCGGAAAAGGAATATCCAGATCCATTAGCAATTCAGAAAAACGTTTTCTGTCTTCCGCCAAATCAAGTGCGTCAAAACTGGTCCCTATAATTTTAACGCCCCATTTATCTAATTTTTCAGCCAGTTTTAAAGCAGTTTGCCCACCCAGCTGCACAATAACGCCTTCGGGTTTTTCGTGCTGGATGATGTCGTAAATATGCTCCCAAAATACCGGCTCAAAATACAATTTGTCTGCTGTGTCAAAATCGGTTGAAACTGTTTCCGGGTTGCAGTTAATCATAATGGTTTCATAACCCAATTCTTTTGCGGCCAAAACTCCGTGCACACAACAATAATCGAATTCAATTCCCTGCCCGATTCTGTTTGGGCCAGATCCCAGCACCACTATTTTTTTCTTGTCGGTTACCACACTTTCATTGTCCGCAAAACTTCCTTTTTCGGTAATCATTTTATTTTCGAAAGTGGAGTAATAATAAGGTGTTTGTGCATTAAATTCGGCGGCGCAAGTGTCTACCAATTTATAAACCCTGTTAATGTCCAATTCCTGTCTTTTGCTATGGACTTCACTTTCCCAACAGCCCAACATGTGTGCTATTTGTCGGTCGGCAAATCCTTTTTGCTTTGCTTCCAAAAGCAATTCATAGGATAAAGTTTCCAGTTTATGGGTAGAAATTTCCCTGTCCAATGCCAATAATTGCTCATATTGCTTTAAAAACCAAATATCGATCTTGGTAATTTCGTGAATTCTGCTTAACGGAATTCCTATTTGCAGCGCATCATAAATGACAAAAACCCGATCCCAGCTCGCATAGGTTAATTTCTCGATAATGGTATCATAATCAGTTTCTCCTTTTCCGTCAGCGCCCAATCCGTTGCGTTTAATTTCAAGTGACTGCGTTGCTTTATGTAGCGCTTCCTGAAACGAACGTCCAATTCCCATCACTTCTCCAACCGATTTCATTTGTAAGCCCAATGTTCTGTCAGCGCCTTCAAACTTATCAAAATTCCAACGCGGAATTTTTACAATTACATAATCCAAAGTTGGCTCAAACAAAGCCGAAGTTGTTTTGGTAATTTGGTTACTCAGTTCATCTAAATGATAACCTAAAGCTAATTTTGCGGCAATTTTCGCAATCGGATATCCTGTTGCTTTTGAAGCCAAGGCCGATGAACGCGATACACGCGGATTAATTTCAATGGCAATAATATCTTCTTTATCATCCGGACTTACGGCAAATTGTACGTTACAACCACCGGCAAAATCGCCAATGGAACGCATCATCAAAATAGCCATATCTCGCATTTTTTGATATGTGGTATCGCTTAAAGTCATTGCAGGCGCAACTGTGATTGAATCTCCGGTATGAATTCCCATCGGATCCATATTTTCGATGGCGCATATAATCACCACATTGTCATTTCTGTCTCGCAACAATTCCAATTCAAATTCTTTCCAGCCCAACAATGCCTTGTCAATAATCACTTCGTGAATGGGCGAAGCTTCTAAACCACGACTTAACAATTCATCAAAATCTTCTTTTTTATAAACGATGGAAGCTCCAAAGCCTCCCAAGGTAAAGGAAGGACGAATCACCAATGGAAAACCATATTCCTGCGCGATTTCTTTCCCTTTCAAAAATGAATTCGCAACGGTTGACGGCGCTTGTCCAATACCAATTTTGTTCATTAACTTTCTAAATTGCTCGCGGTCTTCAGTAATATGAATCGCGGCAATATCAACGCCAATAATATCAATATTAAAATCTTTCCAAATCCCTTTATCATCGGCTTCAATACATAAATTCAACGCTGTTTGTCCGCCCATAGTTGGCAAAACAGCATCAATATTTGGATGTTTTTCCAAAATTTGAATGATTGATTTTGTGGTTAACGGCAACAAATACACATTGTCGGCCAAAGACGGATCCGTCATAATCGTAGCCGGGTTGGAATTAATCAATGTCACTTCAATCCCTTCTTCTTTTAAAGATCTGATTGCTTGAGAACCAGCATAATCAAATTCACAAGCCTGTCCAATAATAATTGGTCCTGATCCAATGATTAAAATCGATTTAATGTTGTTGTTTTTTGGCATTTTTTAAATATAAAATAGTAAAGTGTAAATATCTATAAAATTCGTTTTAGGTGTTGAAATAGTTTTCAAAACTTATTAATAGTTCAAAAAAAAGGTGTTACTAAAAAGTAACACCCTATATATAAAACTACTGTCTCATTATTTTTTTGGTCTTGGATCAGAAGATACACTGATTCTTTTTCTTCCTTTAGCTCTTCTTCTTGCCAACACTTTTCTTCCTGTTGCGCTAGCCATACGTTCTCTAAAACCGTGCTTATTTCTTCTTTTTCTTTTTGATGGCTGATAGGTTCTTTTACTCATTACAAATATCTTTAAAATAGTGGTTCTTCTGTTGTTGCTTTCTTTGGAATTCCTCTCCTTAAAAGCGTTGGCAAATATACAATTACTTTTGTTTTTGGCAAATAGAATTTAAAAAAAAATAATATTTTTATTTTAAACCCTTAATTTGAAAAAAAACCTACTTTTATACAAATCAAAAATAGAAAAAATATGTATACCAAACCAATGCTAAAAGAAGGAAGTTTAAAAGATCAAGTTATTGTTGTTACTGGTGGCGGCAGCGGTTTAGGCAAAGCCATGACCACTTATTTTTTGGAACTTGGCGCGCACGTTGTCATTACTTCAAGAAATATGGAGAAACTGGAAAAAGCCAAGATAGAATTGGAAGAAAAAACCGGAGGAACTGTTTTGGCAGTGCAATGTGATGTACGAAATTACACCGAAGTTGAAGCTGTTTTACAGGCAACATTGGATAAATTTGGGAAAGTTGACGGACTTTTGAACAACGCCGCAGGTAATTTTATCAGTCCGACGGAACGCTTGTCGGCGAACGCTTTCGATACCGTAATAGACATTGTATTAAAAGGAAGCAAAAATTGCACTTTGGCATTTGGAAAGCATTGGATAGACATCAAACAACCAAAATCGACCATCTTAAATATTGTGACCACGTATGCTTGGACAGGATCGGCTTACGTTGTTCCTTCCGCAACCGCAAAAGCCGGTGTTTTGGCCATGACGCGTTCTTTGGCCGTTGAATGGGCAAAATACGGAATTCGTTCAAACGCCATCGCTCCCGGACCGTTTCCTACGGAAGGCGCTTGGGACCGGTTGTTGCCTGGAAATTTGAAAGATAAATTTGATATGAAAAAGAAAGTTCCGGTTGGCCGCGTTGGCGAACATCAGGAATTGGCAAATTTGGCCGCTTATTTAATGAGCGATTTTTCAGCATATATTAATGGAGAAGTCATTACTATTGATGGCGGAGAATGGTTAAAAGGCGCCGGAGAATTTAATATGTTGGAAGATGTCCCTAAAGAAATGTGGGATATGCTTGAAATGATGATCCGAAGCAAGAAAAAATAGCTAATTGTTAAATACGCGAATTAAGGGTTAGATTTAGTCAATAGCCGCCTGCTTTAGCTGGCGGGCAAATGTTGAATTTCAAATTGG
>JAUYUA010000096.1 GCA_030694935.1 Lutibacter sp.
AGCGTTGAGCAACTAAAATATTAAAATTACAAAAATCCTTATTTTTAGGGGGTAGCTTTTTATTGACTTAAAAATAAATAATAAAAATTAAAATACTGATAATCAGCACTTAAAATAATAAATCATAAACAGATGAAAAAAGCGCTCAAAGAAATAAAACTGGGTTACGGGTTGGGAAACCTGAAATTTGGAATGACCAGAAAAGAAGTGGAATTAATGCTTGGGAAACCTTCATTTATCGACAAATATTCGCATTCTGATTCTAAAAAGGATTTGACGGAATCATGGCAATATGACGATTTGTTGTTATCGCTCAGTTTCGACGAAGAAGAAGACTGGCGGTTAATTATGATTTCTGTAAACGATGATTTTTATGAATTGGAAGGAAAAAGCTTGATTGGTCTGTTTCAGGAAGGTTTGATCAAAGAGTTGGACGAAATGGATTTGGGAGAATGGAGTCTTGAAGATTGCTCGGAAGATGATACCGAAGACCAAAAAGTGATTGAAATTGAGGAAAAATCCATTAATTTTTGGATCAATGACGGTGTTTTGGACGAAATTCAGTGGACACCTTTTTTTATTGATGATGACACGATTGATTGGCCTGAATAGTATTTGGTTTTTGGTAAGAATATAAATTATTGCCAGTTAGTGCCTAAAGTTTGGAGTGCCTAAAATGCCTAATGTTAAACTCAATTTAACTTTTACATTCTTAGTTGTTATCATTTTTATGTTCACGTAATGTCAATTCATTTCTGTTATTTATCTAAGATGATTAGAAAAGTTAATATAGAAGATGCCCAGGAAATAGCTGAGATATACAACTATTATGTGCTTAATTCTTGCGTCACTTTTGAGGAATTTGAAGTAAGCATTGAAGAAATGCACGGAAGAATTGAAGCTGTAAATTCGAAATTTCCCTGGCTGGTTTTTGAAAAGGACAGTGAAATTTTAGGTTATGCTTATGCAACTATGTGGAAACCAAGATCGGCCTATAAACACACCGTGGAAAGCACTGTTTACCTGAAAAATACAGCAACAAAAAACGGAATTGGTTCGCTGCTTTACGCCGCATTGATAGGCCAGCTTACAGATTTGGGTTTTCACGCAGTAATTGGCGGCATTTCACTTCCCAATGATGCAAGCATCGCCTTGCACGAAAAATTCGGATTTGAAAAAATAGCGCAATTTAAAGAAGTGGGCTATAAATTTAATAAATGGATTGATGTTGGTTATTGGGAATTGTTAATCAATAAAAAAAGCATTTAAAACACAATATAATCGGGCAATTTTTAGTGTGCCGATTTATCGTGAGCAGAATATTTGTATACAAAATTCGGTTTTTGCTCCAGGAGTTTCTATTAAATATTTAAAATGGGTTTCCGACTTTTTATTAAATACAATTTGGCTAGAAAAATCCTTTATACAATGAAAAAAGGGAAGTTAAAATAATTAAGATACCTACAGCAATTGTCATTGCTTTTCTAGGTACTTTTTTAGTGACAAAAGCACCCAAAGGCGCAGCGATTGTTCCGCCAATAATTAAACCCAAAATTATTTGCCAGCTTTGAATTCCTGTAAAATAAATCAGGATTCCTGCGCTAAAAAAAGTAACAAAAAATTCAGCCGTATTCACCGTTCCTATAATAATGCTGGGCGTATTTCCTTGCTTAATTAAGTTGGAAGTCACTATCGGTCCCCAGCCGCCGCCGCCAATGGCATCTAAAAATCCGCCAAAAAGCGCATACAGTGAGGCGTTTTTTAAATTGGCTTTTGTGTTAACGGTTTTTTTAAACGCTTTTCTTAAAATAACAAAACCAAGTATAATTAAATATGCATTTATAAATGGTTTGATGGTTTTTCCGTCTACCACATCACCAAGCAAATAAGCGCCAATTGACGAGCTTATAACGCCTGGAATTATAAGTTTTATAAATAATTTTTTGTCAAAATTGCCAAAGCGCATATGAGATAATCCAGAGACGCCTGTTGTAAATACTTCAGCCGTATGGACTGCTGTTGATGCTAATTTTGGTGAAAGTCCGAAACCCAATAAAATGGAATTGGAGGTTACGCCATAAGCCATTCCTAAAGCTCCATCAACAATTTGAGCTAAAAATCCGGCTAAAAGAAACCAATAAAATGTTTGGTCAAACATTAAATCTTTTTCTGTGGCTTCCGGTAAATATTTAATAAGGATCACAGAAATCAGTAAAATTTTAAGGGCGACAATAACGATTGAGATGTGGCTTATTTTTAACCTTTCCATTATTTTCGATTTTTATTTGGCATCATTGTTTGAAGAATTGTAAAAATTCCCATGCTATTTCTGTTGCTAAATTTGGAGACAAATATATATAATATACTATTCCTACCAAATTAATATGATATAAAAATAAAAAAATTAAAGTTTTTCTAAATCTGTTATTGATTTATTCAATATTGGCAGCATTTCATTGCGCAATTGAACAAACAATTTTCTTATTTTACAAGAAATTTCATCTGTACAATCTTCACATTTTTCATAAAAATAAAATGAAACACAAGGAATTAAAGCGATAGGGCCGTCAACAATCCTTATTATTTCGGCTACCGTAATTTCATTTGGGTCTTTTAAAAATTTATATCCGCCCTCAGCGCCACGCACACTCTTTAAAATTTTATTTTGCCTTAATTCACGAAGAATATTTTCAAGAAACTTGTAGGGAATTTTTTCATTTTCTGAAATTATTTTTGCAGAAATTGGTTTTCCGTCACCATTTTCATAAAGAAACAATAGTGTTTTAATGGCATATTTTACTCTTTTTGACAACATAATCTTTCTTTTTTTTAATAATGTTGAACTACTGAATTCTGACCGATTTCAATACTTTTCATTAAAATTCTTAACATTGTTTTATTTAAAAAACCTTATAAACAGGTAATTTTAAATGCGCCGATTCATAATAAGGAGAATTTTTGTACACAAAATCCAACTGCGCTTCAGCACTTTCGGCAAAATCTTTATCTGCTAACATTTTCTGACGCAGCAATGCTTTTAAGGCCGGATTTTCCTGCAGCAATTTTTCTGCAATATCTTCAAAAACATAGGAAGAAAAGTGTCCTTTTTGCTCTAAAATGGTATCAAAGAAATTCCAGTTAAAGAAGGAATCTGTTGCTTCGGCTTCCAAGGTTTCTATGATATAACGAACGCCATTTTGCTGTGTGGAAATATAAATATCGCCTTTTTGAAATGTTACCTTTTTGGTTTCGGCCAGAACTTCAGTTTTTGAATGGATATAATGCCCTTCAAAAGATTTTGTGCTTGTTTTATAATCTTTAATGTGTTGCTCTTCAACAATTATTGAAGTGTCATTTTTGAAAATGGTAAATTCAATATTGTTGTCAGTTAAACGTTCCAAAACTTTCTGCCAGCCATGTTTTAAAATATAGGCTTTTGGGATTTTTATTTCTTTTGACGGAATATAATTGTTGAAATATTTTACAGGTTTTGTGTAGGGTTTTGTGCGGTCGTAAAACAAACGTTTGCCGTTGGTCACTTTACTGTCGATATAACTTCCTTCATAACCTTTAAATTGTAAAGTTGAATAATTGTTTTTATCGAGTTCAAAAGAAATGGGATAGGTTTTTTTTGCCAAAATCTTTGCCACTGCATTTTGGCGAAGTTCTTTAATTTCAGCACCTTTTTCAGTAGTGAAATCAATTGCAGATTCCAAAAAACTGTAGGTTTCCTCAACCCTTTGTTTGTAGGGTTTTAGCATATGGGTTTCTACCATCATTCCCAAAGTGTTGAATAAAGTGCTGTAGCCGGTTGAATATCTCGGACTGTCGAAAAACTGGCTAAAACCTGCTTCCGGCGTTGTTCCCCAAACATTTACGTAAGGGGTAATAATGGTGTTTTTTTTCAGCAACGAAGCTTCAATATTGGGTTTCATTATATTTTCAATAAAATTGCCCAAGTCGTTTCCCAAGTAATTGTGTTGCGTAAATAAATGGGTGATTGCATATTGGTAATCGGCGCCGTTGCTCACGTGATTGTCGATAAAAAGATCAGGTTTCACCAAATGAAAAATTTCGGCAAAAGATTTGGCATTTTTTGAGTCGGCTTTGATAAAATCCCTGTTCAAATCATAATTTTGGGCATTTCCCCGAAATCCATATTCTTTCGGACCGTTTTGGTTAGCGCGGGAAAAACTGTTTCTGTTTAAAGCGCCGCCAATATTGTAGACAGGAATTACGGCCAAAACCACATTTCCTAATTTTTTAAGCTGGTTTTTATCTTGAACGATGTCTCTTAACAACATCATACTCGCATCAACACCGTCAGATTCTCCTGGATGAATGGCATTGTTGATTAAGATGATGTTTTTTTTGCTGCCGTGAATTTTACTGAAATCGAATTCTTTTGAAGCGTTAAAAACCACCAGATTCAAAGGAAATCCGCTGTCGGTTTCGCCCATTTCCAACAAAGAAATTTCCGGATACGCAGCGGCCAAATCTTTGTAAAATGCAATGGTTTCCTTATAAGTGGCCGTTTCAGTTCCCTTTGATTTTTCGAATATGGTTGTGAAATCTTTCCCTGTTTTTTGGGCAGAGATTGAACTAGAAAAGAATGTGATTATTGCTAAAAATAGGTATTTTTTAAGGTGCATTATTACAATTTTTTCGGAACACTTTCAGGGACAAAACCCGAAATATCGCCGCCATTTTTCAAAACATCGCGCACAATGCTCGAGCTTATAAATGAGGTGTCGGCCGAGGTTAGTAAAAACACCGTTTCAACAGTCGATAATTTTCTGTTGGTTTGGGCAATCGCTTTTTCAAACTCAAAATCCGCCGGATTCCGCAAGCCTCTTAAAATAAAATGGATATTTAATTTTTTGCAGAAGTCGATGGTTAGGCCAGTATAGGTTTCCACTTTTATTTTTGGCTCATTGGCATAATGTTTTTTGATAAAACCAACCCGTTCTTCAAGAGAAAACAAATAGGCTTTTTCGGTATTTACGCCAACCGCAATAATAATTTCAGCGAATAAAGGCAATGCTCTGTTAATAATGTCAACGTGGCCTAAAGTAATTGGATCAAAAGATCCCGGGAAAATTGCTTTTTTCATCTGTTTAAATTTTATTTTTCAGCGGTAACAGATGCTGTTCGCCATTAATAATTCTTTTATTTTTCAAAATTGATAATGCTCGTTTCATCTGTTGTTGCTTAATGCCATTTCTATGGCGTTATGAAAAAGTTTCTCTAAACTAATGCCTGCGGCTTCGGCTTGTTGCGGAATTAAACTTGCCGTTGTCAATCCGGGTACGGTATTCATTTCCAAAAAATAAGGTTCGTCATTGACCAAAATATATTCAGACCGTGAAAAACCGCTCATATTTAAAATTTTATATACGTAAGCAGCGATTTTTTCTAATTTTTGGTGAATTTCATCTGAAATTCTGGCAGGCGTAATTTCTTGGGATTTCCCCAAATATTTGGCTTCATAATCGAAAAACTCATTTTCACTGATAATTTCTGTCATAGGAAGCACTTTAATTTTTCCTTCATACTCTAAAACACCAATGGTTATTTCAGGTCCGTCTAAAAATTCTTCTATTAATATTTGTGAATCTTCCTTGAAAGCTTTTTCTATGGCAGGAATCATTTCCGCAGCGGTTTTTGCCTTGGAAATTCCAAAACTGGAACCGGCGTTGTTGGGTTTTACAAAACAAGGCAAACCCACTTTTGCAATTATTTCATCCACTTTTATGTCATCGCCTTCATTTAAAAAGTAAGAAACAGCGGTTTTTATGCCATATTGCTTCACCACGCTTAAACAATCACGTTTGTTAAAAGTCAGCGCCATCTGATAAAATGGCGCTGAAGTGTGTTTAAGTCCGATCAGCTCAAAATACGCCAAAATGGTTCCGTCTTCACCAGGATTTCCGTGAATGGCGTTAAAAACACAGTCGAAATTAATTTTTTCACCGTTAATTTCTGTTGAAAAATCGTGTTTGTTGATGGGGAATTCGTTTTCATCATCATCAACAAGCACCCATTTTTCCTTAAGAATATGAATTTTGTAGGTATTGTATTTTTCTTTTGAAATGTTTTGATAAACAACT
>JAUYUA010000090.1 GCA_030694935.1 Lutibacter sp.
ATAACTCTAGGTCCGCCAGCTAAAGCAGGCGGCTAATGACAAAATCTAGCCCTTAATTCACGTTTATTACTCTAGGTCCGCCAGCTAAAGCAGGCGGCTAATGACAAAATCTAGCCCTTAATTCACGTTAATAACTCTTGGCCCGCCAGCTAAAGCGGGCGGCTATTGACAAAATCTAGCCCTTAATTCGCGTTAATAACTATAGGTCCGCCAGCTAAAGCAGGCGGCTATTGACTAAATCTAACCCTTAATTCGCGTTTATTACTCTAGGTACATTAAACTTTAGGAACTTATTTTATAGGAATATTGAATTAATCCAACACCTCTGTCAACTCTTTAAAAACTTGTTTTGGGTTTTTATTTTCGTATAATATCCCATAAACTGCATCAATAATCGGTGTTTTTGCCTTGTTTTTTTCATTGATTAAATAAGCGCTTTTTGTGGCATAATAACCCTCGGCAACCATACTCATTTCCATCATGGCGCTTTTTACGGTGTATCCTTTTCCTATCATATTGCCAAACATCCTGTTTCGGCTAAAAACGGAATATCCGGTCACCAATAAATCGCCCAAATAAGCGGAGTTGTTGATATTGCGTTTCATTCTGTGCACTTTTCTTATAAAACGCTTCATTTCACGAACGGAATTTGACATTAAAACCGCCTGAAAATTATCGCCGTAACCCAAACCGTGCGCCATACCGGCCGCTATGGCAAAAATATTTTTAAGCATGGCGGCATATTCAGTGCCAATAATATCGTCTGATGTTTTTGTTTTTAGGTAATGGCTTGAGAGGTAATTACTCAAAAGATCGGCTTTTTTGGCATCCTGGCACGCAATGGTTAAGTATGACAAACGCTCCATCGCAACTTCTTCGGCGTGACAAGGGCCGGCAATTACGCCTATATTTTTAAGCGGAATTTTAAAGAATTTATGAAAATGCTCGCCTACAATCAATCCGCTTTCCGGAACAATTCCTTTAATGGCCGAAAACACAATTTTTGAAGAAATGCTTTGCGTTATTTTATCCAATTCTTCTTTCAAAAATGCCGAAGGAATGGCAAAAATTAAAATATCGCCATAGCGCACCAAATCATTTATATCATTTGATAAATACAATTTTTTTACGTCAAGTGCCGCAGAACTCAGGTAATTTGGATTGTGTTCATTTTCCTTAATATAATCAATGGCTGTTTGATTTCGCATATACCAGCCAACTTGATCCATATTTTCACACAACATTTTAACAATGGCCGTTGCCCAACTTCCGCCGCCAAAAACGGCAATTTTAGGGTTTGTAATCATATCTTAACCTTTTTTAGAGACCAAAAGTAAAAAAAACTAACTTAAGTATGCTCCTAAAATTGTGATTTAGTGAATGCCCTTAAATTTAAACCTAGGCAAACGCAAAAGCAATAAAATTTAGTTATTAGTTTCATAAAACGCATAATATCGTGTACCTACGGCACACAAAAACACATAAATTAAAATGTTTTCTACCAATATTTGATACCTACGGCACCTTTTTTCAGTTTTATATTGATGCTGTAGCCAATAAATTTAAAACCCATAAATTGTTTAGTTGGTTTAAATTATTAGTTTCGTACTTTTAAATCCTATCCCCAACCCTTTCCATCCCGAAAGCGATCGGGAGAAAGGGAGTTTGATTTAATTATTGGGGGAAAATATTTATTATCTTTAAACCCACTTTTAACTTTTAACTTTTAACTTTTAACTTTTAACTTTTAACTTTTAACTTTTAACTTTTAACTTTTAACTTTTAACTTTTAACTTTTAACTTTTAACTTTAGTTGAGCGGACTTAAACGATTTTTTAAAGACACCATCATTTACGGAATTGCCGCGGTTTTGCCGAGAGTGATTAACTTTTTGCTTGTTCGTGTTCATACCGATGCTTTGCCGGCCAGCGATTACGCCGAAAACACCAACTTTTATATTTGGATTGCCTTATTTACGGTATTGTTGACCTTTGGGATGGAAACGGCTTTTTTCAGGTTTTATAAATCCGAAGAAAAAAAAGACGCGCTTATTGCGACCTCGTTTATCAGTGTATTTGTTGCCGCGTTATTGTTTGTGGCCATCGCTTTTTCGTTTTCCGATTTTTTTACCAATATGTTCGACTTCAGCCAAAACCCGATGCAATTCAAATTGTTTGTCGGCATCTTGGCGATTGACGCGGTTTCCGTCGTTCCGTTTGCTTATTTGCGCGCGGCAAACCGACCTATAAAATACACCGCCATAAAAATGATGAATGTGGGAATCATTGTTGCTATAAATTTGCTTTTTTTGAAGTTAATTCCCGAATTAAAAGCGAGCGGCAAAAACATTCCCGAATTTTTGAACACCGCTTTTGAAAGCACCAATATTGTTAATTTTATCTTTATCGCCAACCTCATCGGAAGCGCCGCTTCATTGATATTATTGTTGCCGTTTTTGCGGAAATTTAAATGGCATTTTAACGGTGTTTTATTCAAAAAAATGCTGAATTACAGCTGGCCGATTGCCGTTGCCGGAATTGCTTATGTGATCAACGAAAATTTGGACAAATATTTAATCGGGCAAATGATGGATAAAACGGCTATGGGAATTTATTCGGCCTGTTACAAGCTGGCGATTTTTATGAATTTATACATTATGGCCTTTCGTTTGGGCGCTGAACCGTTCTTTTTTAACCATTCCGACCATAAAGATGCCCGCGAAACTTATGCAAGAATCTTAAACTATTTCATCATTGTGGGCGCCTTGGTTTTTGTGGGCATTGTCGTTTTTCTTGATGTCATAAAACAACTGTTTATCAACCAACAATATTGGGAAGCCATTGTTATTGTGCCTATCGTTTTATTGGCAAATTTGTTTTTGGGCATTTACCACAACTTGTCGGTTTGGTACAAATTAACCGACAAAACACGTTACGGAATGCTTTTTTCCATCATTGGCGCCATCATTACCGTAATTATAAATGTGGCATTAATTCCCGTAATTGGCTATATTGCGTCGGCTTGGGCAACCCTTTTGGCTTATGGAAGCATGATGGTGCTGTCTTATTTTATTGGAGACAAGCATTATCCGGTTCCTTATAACTTAAAAAAATCGGGGAGTTATTTGTTGGTTTCCATCGTGCTCTCTTTTGTGTCATTTACTTATTTCAGGGAAAATTATTTGGTTTCCATTTTGTTGGTCTTTATTTTTGCAATGCTCATTTTTTGGAATGAAAAAAAGGAAATTTTGGCAATCATTAAACGTTGATATTCAATATAAAAAGTAAATATGGTAACCACAAAATTTAATCCGAAAACTAAAATTCTTGAATCAAAATTCGAGGGAAATGTTACTTTGGCGGAAGTAGTAAATTATATTGTTGCTACAAAAGAGAACAAAACCTATCCCAGAAAATTAAAAATTTTAACTGATTCTATTGATGCTGTTTTTAATTTTACCATTGAAGATTTAGAAATTATCGTAGAAGAGAATTATAAATCATTAGAAAAATATGAGTTAATTATTGATGCAATTATTATTGATGATCCAAAAAATACGGTGCTTTCAATGCTTTATCTGGAGCTCGCAAAAACAAATAAATATAAATTTGAAATTTTCGCCACCAAAAGCGCCGCTTTAGATTGGTTAAATATTTATTGACAATGAAAATATTTTTTTCTTTTCTTATCATTACTCTTTTAAACATTTCAATAGTTTTTTCACAAAACACTTCTGAAAAAAAATCGACGGCTGCTTCAAATGTTTCCTTGCTGAAAAAGGAATTTATCATTCCCAGCCTTAACGCCATCAGCCATAAAGTTTGGATTTATTTACCGCCGAATTACGAAAAATCTTCAAAAAAATATCCGGTAATTTATATGCACGATGCCCAAAATTTATTTGACGCGGCGACTTCCTATGCAGGAGAATGGGAAGTTGATGAAACCTTAAATAAATTGTACGAAAAAACAGGAAAAGGATTTATCGTGGTGGGCATTGAAAACGGAGGCGAAGAACGCATCAACGAATATACGCCCTGGAAAAATGAAAAATATGGCGGCGGAAAAGGAACTATTTATATGGATTTTATCGTAAATTCCTTAAAACCTTATATTGATGCCAATTACAGAACCAAAAAACAACAAAAACATACCGGATTGATTGGCAGCTCTTTGGGCGGATTGATTTCGTATTACGGCGGACTAGAATATCCCAAAACCTTCGGAAAAATTGGCGCATTGTCCACTTCTTTTTGGTTTTCTGAAAAAGTTGTAGATTTCACCCAAGAAAAAGGAAATTTAAAAAATACAAAACTATTTTTGCTGGTGGGCGGAAAAGAAGGAGAAGATATGGATAAAGACACCCAAAAAATGGAAAAATTGTTGCTGGAAACCGGATTTAAATCGAAAAATTTAAACACCAAAATAAATCCGGAAGGCCAACATAATGAAGCTTTTTGGCGAAGTGAATTTTTAAAAGTCGTTTCTTGGCTTTATCACCTAAAATAATTGAATAAAATGAAAATACAAATCACCAATAAATCAAAACACGCATTGCCAAGTTATGAAACGGATGCTTCTGCAGGAATGGATTTGCGTGCCAATATTGATGAATCCATCACCCTGAAACCATTGGAACGCATCATTGTGAAAACAGGATTGTTTATGGCGCTTCCTGTTGGGTTTGAAGCCCAAGTTCGCCCAAGAAGCGGACTCGCAGCCAAAAACGGCATTACGGTTTTAAATGCTCCGGGAACTGTTGACGCCGATTACAGAGGTGAAATTGGCGTAATTTTGGTGAACCTTTCCAATGAAAACTTTGTGATTAATGATGGTGAACGCATTGCGCAATTGGTCATCGCTAAACACGAACGTGCAAACTGGGAAGAAGTTGAAGTTTTAAGTGAAACCAAACGCGGTGCCGGCGGATTTGGAAGCACCGGGAAATAGGATAGAAGTCAGAAGACGGAAGACGGAAGACCGAAGACGGAAGACCGAAGACGGAAGACGGAAGACGGAAGACGGAAGACCGAAGACCGAAGACGGAAGGCCGAAGACGGAAGACGGAAGACGGAAGACGGAAGACGGAAGTTCAGAACGATATATTAAAATCCCTTTTCTTGGGAAATATTTAGGGAAAGGAAAATTTTGTCTCCCGTTTTTAAAACTGTATAATGTTCAAAAAACAAAGTGGTTTTGTTTAAAACAGCTTCAATTAAATAATAACTTCCTTTAAAAAAAGAAGCAATCACTGTCGCTTTAAACCCTTCTTTTTCTGCCAATTTAATCTGATTGGGATATAACAAAACTGATTTTTTGGAAATGTCGTTTGAATCAATTTCACTTAATGGAATTTTATTGATTTCATCAAAAAACGAAGCGATATAGGCGCTTTTCGGATTTGTGTACAATGCTTCGGGAGCTTTGTTTGCAATTAATTTTCCATTTCTGATCACCAAGATTTTATCGGCGAAAGAAAGCGCGTCGGTGGTATCGTGCGTTGCCACAATGCACAAAATATTTTTCGATTTTAAATACCTAAAAAGATCTCTTCTCAGCTTGTTTTTTCTGAAATTATCGATGTGGCTAAAAGGCTCGTCGAGCAATAAAACTTCTGGCTCTTTAGCCATCACTTTGGCAATGGCGACACGTTGTTTTTGTCCGCCGCTCAAATTTTTGACCTTTGTTTGGGAAAACTCGGTCATATCTACCACTTTTAGCAATTCTTTTATGCGTTTGCCTTTGTTTTTATCCTGGCTCGAGATGTATTTTCCTATATTTTCTTCAACTGTGGTGTAGGGCATTAAATCGAAATCCTGCGGCAAATATTTCATAAAATCCTCTCCAGGAATCAACCTGAAATTTGGGCCGAGCAGTTTTTCATCATTCCAAAAAACACTGCCTTTATCAATATGCAGCAGTCCGTAAATAATTTCGAGCAACGTGCTTTTTCCTGAACCGCTTTCTCCAATTATGGCAATATAATCGCCCTTATTGGCCTTAAAACCAATATTTTTTATGACTTCTTTTGAAGTGTAACCAAATGATATGTTTACTGCTTTTAACACGGGTTTTATTCGAATCCGATATACAACAGCGCATCGCCCTGAATGACAATTGGAGAATGATTTGAATTTAAAATGTAGCCTTCTTGCTTGTTTCTAAAAAATTTTTCAAATTCCCCAAACGGATCGGAAATGCTTCCCAATTTAGCGCCTTTTTCAACCTTTTGTCCAACGCTGATGTAAGATCGGTACATTCCGGAATAGGTGGCTCTAATCCATCGTGAATTCCTGATGATGATTGGCGCGGGTTCTAAATTTGGTTTTGATATTTTTGAAGTAAAGTCTCTCATTCCCAAATGGTGCATAATGTTAATCGCGCCCTGAATTCCGGCTTTTGTAACATTTTTATCCAAACTAAGCGATTTTCCGCCTTCAAAAAGCAACACTTTTTTTCCCAAATCAACCATTGATTTCCTAAATGTTTTTTCTTGAGTTTTACTATGTACAATAAATGGAGCGCCAAATACACTGGCCAACTTTAAGGTGTCTTCATCATTAGTGTCAATTCTAATCTGAGAATAATTAAATCGTTGCGCGCCTCCTGTATGGTAATCAATGCAATAATCTACTTTTGGAATCACTTTGCTCATTAAATGATGGGCAAATCTGCTTGCCAAGGAGCCTTTTTCAGAGCCTGGAAATGCCCTGTTTAAATCCCTTCCGTCCGGAAATTCTCTTTTCTGATTTAAAAAACCAAATACATTTAACAAGGGAATACAAATGATTGTTCCTTTTTGTGGCTTATTTAAGCTCGAAGCGATAATTTGACGCACAATTTCAACACCATTAGTTTCATCTCCATGAATGCCGGCAATTAACAACAAACAAGGCCCATCTGTATGTCCTCTTGAAACAATAATAGGCACTTCAATTTTAGAATGCGTGTTTAAGCGGGCAATGTCCATTTTAATTTGAACGGTTTCGCCCAAACCAACTTTTTGATTAAGAATTTTAAAATCATTAGGCATGCCGCTCAATATAATGAATTATTTTACCGGCGATATCAACGCCGGTAGCGCCTTCAATGCCTTCCAATCCGGGAGAAGAATTAACTTCTAAAATAAGCGGGCCTCTGGCCGATTGCAAGATATCTACTCCGGCAATTCCCAAACCCATAATTCGCGCAGCTTTTAAAGCCGCATTTTCTTCATCAATAGATAATTTTATGATTTCTGCCGTTCCTCCTCTGTGAAGATTTGAACGAAACTCACCTTCTTTCCCTTGTCTTTTCATGGCGCCAACAATTACGCCATCCACAATAAATACGCGAATGTCTGCGCCTCCGGCCTCTTTTATGAATTCCTGGGCGATTACCCTTGCCTGAAGTCCGTTAAAAGCTTCCAGCACCGATTCGGCCGCATTGTCATTTTCAGCCAAAACAACGCCTAAACCTTGAGTTCCTTCCAACAATTTGATTACCAAAGGCGTTCCTCCAACATCCTTAATAATGTCTTTAACATTTTTAGAATAGTTGGTGAATACCGTTTTTGGCAATCCCAAACCGGCGCGCGACAACACTTGCAAACTTCTCAATTTGTCTCTTGAGCGCATCAATGCCTGAGATTCAATGGCTGTAAAAACTTTCATCATTTCAAATTGACGCACCACGGCCGTACCGAAAAAAGTTACGGAAGCGCCAATTCTTGGGATTACAGCATCAATATCCAACAATAATTCGTGTTTGTATCTTATGGCCGGTTTCTTTTTTTCAATAATGATATCACATTTCGAATGATCTACCACCAGCATTTCATGATTTCGAATCCTTCCGGCTTCAACAAGTCTTTTTGTTGAATATAAATTTGGATTTCTTGATAAAACTACAATTTTCATACGATGTGTTTTCTTAAATTTTAATCACTATATTTTTAAATGACAGATTTTTTTTTGCAGCATCTACAACAAATTTCTTTGTCAGAAACTTTCTTCCCAACAGCACGGGGAATTTCATAGAACCTCTTTCTGTTAAAGTAAGTTCAATGGAATGAATTTTATTAAAAATAAGTATTTCGGTTTTAATCAGATACCGGTTTTCGATAATTCCGTTAGAACTTTTTACCATTTTTTGGGTGAACTCGGTGAATGTAAAATATTTTTCGTGGTATTTTTCATGTTTAGGATCTAAAAACTGACATCTCAACACATTATTTACCTCCTCTATGCTATGGCAATGAAAACTAGAGGTAAACGCGCCCGAATCGACTTTAATATCAATATTAAACAACTCAAGTTTGGGAAAGTCAACAACGTCTGTTCTCCCGATCAATGTTTTTACGCTAGTTTTTTTCAAAAGAAACAGGAAAGGCTAATGTTAAAAAAATATTTTGAATAGTATTTTATTTTTCGCAAAGTTAAACTATTATTGGCTATTAAAAATATTTTGAAATTTTTTGTTTTTTAGGTGTTTACCTCTAAATTTTAGGTTCCCCTTTTTGAATTTTAATAATCAAAAACAATATTATTCGATAAAAATTCATAACAACTAATCAATCTAAATGGGACTTGACAAACAGGTCGCCCCGATGGGGCTTGTATTTAATGAAAATCTATTTCTACAAGCAGGTCGTCCCGATGGGACTAAAAACAGCTCCGTAGGAGCGAAATGTTTGTAGAATATTGTAAAAGTCAGGTTTAAAGCCCCGTCAGGGCGACCTGTTTGTTTTGAAAAATTTAACCGGACAATAATAAATCAAAAAAAGGAAGTAAAATAAAAAATCCACTTCCTTCTGTTTTTATGCCAATTTTAAAAAAATAAGTTTCTTAATCTTTTTTACTCAAAGCGTTGATCTCATCTTTGATTTTTGTTTCCAGTTCATCGGACAATTCAGGATTGTCTTTAATCAAAACTTTCACCGCATCACGACCTTGACCTAACTTGGTTTCGCCGTAACTAAACCAAGATCCACTTTTTTTCACAATGCCAAGCTCAACACCCAAATCCAATATTTCTCCATCTTTAGAAATGCCTTCACCGTACATAATATCAAATTCGGCGGTTCTAAAAGGCGGGGCAACTTTATTTTTCACCACTTTAACTTTTGTGGCATTTCCTATTACTTTTTCACCATCTTTAATTTGCGTTTTTCTTCTGATATCCAAACGGATAGATGCGTAAAATTTAAGTGCGTTTCCTCCGGTTGTTGTTTCAGGATTTCCAAACATCACGCCAATTTTATCGCGCAATTGGTTGATAAATATAACGGTACAATTTGTTTTATGGATGGTTCCTGTCAATTTACGAAGCGCTTGTGACATCAATCTTGCGTGCAATCCCATTTTAGAATCGCCCATTTCGCCTTCAATTTCACTTTTTGGCGTTAAAGCGGCAACGGAGTCAATAACAACAATGTCAATGGCACCTGAACTAATTAAATTGTCGGCAATTTCCAATGCTTGTTCTCCGTAATCTGGTTGGGAAATAATTAAATTGTCAATATCAACCCCTAAATTTTTCGCATAAAATCGGTCGAAAGCATGTTCCGCATCAATAAATGCAGCAATACCGCCAGCTTTTTGGGCTTCAGCAATGGCATGCAAGGCCAATGTGGTTTTACCAGATGATTCTGGTCCATAAATTTCAATAACCCTTCCGCGCGGATAACCGCCAACGCCCAAAGCTATATCCAAACCTAAAGAACCCGTTGAAATGGCTTCAATATCACTGATGGCAACATCGCCCATTTTCATCACTGTTCCTTTTCCGTAGGTTTTGTCTAATTTATCAAGTGCCAATTGTAACGCTTTTAATTTCGCCACTTTTTCTTTGTCTTCTGCCATAATTATAATAAAATGAGTTAAAATAGTTTGCTGCTAAATTATAAAAAAGTATGGTAGCTTTTACCATCTAAAAAAAATAAGTATGAACAAAAAATACCGTTTATACCAAGTTGTTCAGTTTTGCGTATTGCAAAAGCACCACCGTTTTGGCGTCGTTAATTTCGCCTTTTAACACCATTGTTAAAGCTGTTTCAAAATCAATTTCAAGCACTTCAATTTCTTCATGTTCGTCTTCCAAACCGCCGCCAACGCTTATTTTCATGTCGTCGCTGTATTCAGCAACAAAATAATGTATTTTTTCGGTGACGGCACCAGGGGTTGAAAACAATTCGAATACTTTTTTTGGATGGGTTATTTTAAAGCCTGTTTCTTCTTCTGCTTCTTTGATGATGCAGGCTTCCGGATGGTCTTTATCCAACATTCCCGCGCAAACTTCAATCATCATGCCGCTTGAATTTCCGTTTAAATAGCTTGGCATTCTGAATTGCTTGGTGAGAATTACTGTTTTTTTAGCGGGATTGTACAATAAAATCGCTGCACCGTCGCCGCGATCGTAACATTCCCTGCTTTGTTTTTGCCAGCTTCCATTGTTGGTTTGAAACTCAAAATCAACTTTATCAAGTTTGTAATGCGCTTTCGACAAATTTTTGATGTCAATGATTTTTACTTTCGGATTGTTCATTTATTAATGCAAATTAAGGCTTAGATTATGTCAATAGCCGCCTGCTTTAGCTGGCGGGCAAATGTTGAATTTCAAATTGGCTTTAGCTAAAATAATAAAAACGTTTTGGCTAAAGCCTTCAATACTAACATATTTTAATTCGTTGGCTAAAGCCAACGGCTATTCAACCCTTAATTCGCATTAATAATTATTTATCATCGCAATATGCGGAATATCGTCTTCTAAATAGCCATCGCCAACTTGATGAAATCCGTGCGATTCGTAAAACTTTTTTAAATACAATTGTGCCGATATTTTTATGGAAGTTTCATTGAAATGTTTTTTAACAGCATCCATTGAATGTTGAAAAATGATGTGCCCATAACCAAATTTACGTTCGTTGGCAGCAACCACAACACGGCCGATACTTGCTTTATCAAAATAATCGCCGGGTTTAAAAATTCGGCAATAAGCCACAATTTTATCGCTTTTGAAGCCAATAACGTGCAGCGCTTTTTCATCTTTTCCGTCGATATCCTGATACACGCAATTTTGTTCCACCACAAAAACTTCTGAGCGCAATTGCAAAATATCATAGAGTTCCTTGGTGGACAATTCAGCAAAGGATTTTGTTAAAATTTTAAGCATTTTTAGTCTTGGATTATTATTTCTTTAAGGTCGTTTCTTCTAAACTCTGGCTGTAAATTACAGTGTTGGATATGAAATTTTTCCATCAATAATTTTTCAACCGCTTCGCAAACCAAATCAAATTCAGATAATTTAATGTCGTTTTCAAATTCTAAATGCGCTTCAAAATGACATTCGTGGTCGTTCAATTGCCAAATATGGATATGATGGATATTTTTAACGCCACTTACTTTTTGCACTTCATCAACAACTTCCTTTATTTTTATGTGTGAAGGCGCAAAAAGCATTAATATTTTTAAGGAATCAACCAAAATACGCCAGCTCATAAAAATTAAATAAACCGAAATTATCAACGTTAACAAGGCATCAATCCAATAGATCTGATAAAATTTCATGAGCAATCCGCCAATTAAAACCGCCACTGAAGTCAGCATATCCGACAATAAATGAAGGTAAGCGCTTTTCATGTTCATATTGCGTTTTGCGTCATTTTTTAACAGCAAAACACTCAATCCGTTTGCCGCAATTCCTAAAATTGCCAGCCAAATCACCAGGCCACTTTGTATTTCATGGACTTCAGAAAAACGTTTTATAGCTTCATATCCCAAAAAAACACCAATCACAATTAAAGTTGCTGCATTAAAAAAAGCGGCAATTATTTCGGCCCTTTTATAACCAAAAGTATACTCGAGCGTTTGCAATTTTTTACGCGTAAGTAAATTTGCCACGTAACTAATGATTAAGGAAACAACATCAGAAAAATTATGTACAGCATCAGAAATTAAGGCCAAACTTCCTGAAATAATGCCGCCAATAATTTGGGCAACCGTGATTACAATGTTTAAAATGATGGAGAACAGTAAATTTTTACCGGTTAACGTTGGATGGTCGTGGCTATGATTTTGACCCATTTTTATTTACGATTTACAATTTTTATCCTATCCCCAACCCCTGCCGCGGCAGGCAGGATTTTCCTAAGGAAAGGGAGTTTAAATTAGGTTACCCAAGACAAATATTTCTTATCTTTAGTAATTGATTTTTTTTAACTTTTAACTTTTAACTTTTAACTTTTAACTTTTAACTTTTAACTTTTAACTTAACAAGGTATTTTATCAATTCTTGTTTGGTGGCGTCCGCCTTCAAATTCGGTTGTCAAAAATATCTCCACAAAATCCAAAGCTTGTTGCGCGGTAACAAAACGTGCAGGAATACTCAATACATTGGCGTTGTTGTGTGCTCTTGCTAAAGCCACTAATTCGTTGTTCCAACAAAGAGCTGCCCTAATTCCCTGATGTTTGTTTGCTGCCATTTGAGCGCCGTTTCCGCTTCCGCAAAGTGTAATTCCAAAATTCGCTTCACCGCTTTCCACGGCATTTGCAACCGGATGTACGGAATCTGGATAATCCATACTTTCATCTGTATTGGTTCCAAAGTTGCGTACTTTATATCCTTTTTTTTCGAGCATTTTTACAATTTCAAATTTATACTGTGTTCCTGCGTGATCGTTTCCTATTGCAATAGTCATAAGTCGGTTTTTTAGTACATTATAGGTTACAAAAATACAAATTCATAGTTATTAACCTTCAAAAATAAAATTGTTAATAGGATTTTTTAATTATTTGATTTACAAATGCTTTATCAAAAAATTAAATTGTGAATAACTTGATGTTTAATAATGAAAACTATATTTTGAAATGTAATTTTAATGTTGTAATGCTAAAATCGGTATTTGTTGTGCAACTATTTTTATCATTTTTTAAATTTAGTTTTAAACAATTTTTGAGTCCATTATGAACAATTTGAAATGAAATACTTATCAATAAAACGATTAATTGTAACTTTTTAAAGATTGTTTATAACCTAATTAATTTATTTGATTTTTAAGTCATTATAAAATCATAAACTGTTTATATCTTTTGATAAGTGCACCAGAAAAATTTTTACCCATAAATTTATTGTACTTGTCAACACACTATCATCACCACAAATAATTTTTAAATTTTAAAAAAAACTTTTTTATTATAATTATAACTGTTGATAACATTAAAAATTAAAACTTGGGAATAATAAAATTTAAAGCGCCCGATATGATCTCAGCTTCAAAACTTCCTGAACCAACCAATTCTCCATCGGCCTGAATAAATGTTTTTTGAACTTCCAAATCTGTAATTTTCAATTGAGATGTTTTATGATTTTTAACCAATTTATGATTGGTGATGTTACCATTAAACAATACGTTAATATTTCTTAAAAGCGTTATTAAAGTAATTTTATTGATGTGGGAAATGTCAAAAAGTCCGTCGGTTGGATTCGCATTTTGTGTCAGTTGCATCCCACCGCCCGAATATTTGCAGATACCAATTAACAACATCAATGTTTTTTCTTTTATGACAAGATTGTTAAATTTAATTTCCAACCTGCTTTTTTTATAACTGGCAATACTTAATAAAGCGCCTGTTAAATAAGCTAAAAAACCTAAATATTTAAATTTATGCACTTTATGCACCACATAACCGTCAAAACCAATTCCGGCCAAATTATTGAAGTAAACTGTCGAATTATTTTCAGAAATATGCAGTTTTCCAATATCCTGCTTTATGGTAAATTCGTTTTTAAGAATTTGAATGGCTTTTTTATAATCATTGGAAATTTTATACGTTTTTACCCAATCGTTAGCGGTTCCAATAGGAATAATTCCAAGTTTTATTTCTGATAAATTTGACGGATTTAAATGTAAAATTCCGTTCACCATCGTATGCAATGTACCGTCTCCGCCCACACAAATAAATTTTGTGATTCCTTGTTCCAAAGCTTTTTCAATCAGTTCAACCGAATGTTTTTTATGTTCGGTAAAACTAAAATCAAAATTGAATTGCTGTTTTTTCAATTCAGCATAAATAGGATTCCATTGCTTTTTGGCAGCGCCATTTCCCGATGTTGGATTAATAATAACAAACCATGTAGCGCCCATAATTATCGACTAATTTTAAGTTTGAAAAATACAAATTGTTGTTAATATAACCTTGCAATAATCACTTTAGGGTAAAAAATCGTACTTTTGAACCAAATAATAGTGAAATAAACACATGTCGAAAAGAAAAGAATTCCACAAAAAGAGAGGAAATGAGGTTAAAGATTTAACCCAAAAAATATCAAAAATATTAAATCAGGCTCCTGGCCAAAGTTTCAATTACCGCCAAATTTGCGCCAAATTACAAATCACCGATGCAATCGGCAAAAGCCAGATTATTAAGAATTTAGCAGAATTAAAAGCGCAAAAAAGCATTGAGGAAACCGAACCGGGAAAATATAGAATAGCGGCGCTTTCAAGATATTATACCGGAACCATTGACGCAACTTCCAACGGAAACGGCTATTTTATTTGTGATGAATTTGACCATGATATTTATATTCCTGCACGAAATTTAAACAGAGCCTTACATAAAGATACCGTAAAAATTTATTTATACAATCGTAAAAAAAACAGCAGGGAAGAAGGTGATGTTGTTGAAATTATCAAGCGCGCTAAAACCGAATTTGTTGGAGTTTTGCAACTCAGCAATAATTTTGGATTTGTGGTACCCGACGATTCAAAAATGTATTCTGATATTTTTGTGCCGAAAAACAAACTAAAAAATGCCGAACACGGCGATAAAGTATTGGTAAAATTGGTTGATTGGCCAGAAAATTCAAAAAATCCTTTTGGAGAAATTTTGGATGTTTTAGGAAAACCAGGCGATCACGATACCGAAATTCATTCCATCCTTTTAGAATATGGCTTGCCTTACAAGTTCGATGAAAAAGTGGAAAATGATGCATCAAAACTTGTGGTGGAAATTACAGAGGAAGAAATTGCCAAGCGCAGGGATATGCGAAAAGACCTCACGTTTACCATAGATCCAAAAGATGCCAAGGATTTTGACGATGCTTTGTCATTTGAAATTATGGAAAACGGCAATTACGAAATAGGCATCCATATTGCCGATGTTTCCCATTATTTGCATGAAAATACTTTTTTGGATGATGAAGCTTACAACCGGGCAACTTCGGTTTATTTGGTAGATCGCGTTGTGCCAATGCTTCCCGAAGTTTTATCGAACGGCGTTTGTTCTTTGCGACCAAATGAAGAAAAACTAACTTTTTCCGCCGTTTTTGAAATTAACAGCAAAGCGCATGTCATCAACGAATGGTTTGGAAGAACAGTCACTTATTCCGACCAGCGTTTTGCTTATGAAGAAGCACAGGAAATAATTGAAACAGAAAAAGGAACCATTTCTCAAGAAATTTCTATCACTGGTGAATCATATACTGTAACGCCAGAAATTGTTTCGGCAGTATTAAAAATGGATGCCTTGGCCAAAATTCTTCGTAAAAAAAGATTGCAGCAAGGCGCTATCACATTTGACAGGGCAGAAGTAAAATTTATTTTGGATGAAAATTCAGAACCAACCGGCGTTTATTTTAAAGAAGCCAAAGAAGCAAATAAATTAATTGAAGAATTTATGTTGCTTGCCAACCGGAAAGTTGCCGAATTTGTGGGCAAAAAAAGTGGCGTTGCTACCAAAAACACCTTCATTTATAGGGTTCACGATGAACCTAATGTTGATAAGTTAGCGGCACTTCAAACCATAGTAAGCAAGTTTGGGTATACCAATAAAATTGACACAACCACCAAAGAATCAACAGCAGCTTCCTTAAATAAATTATTGAGCGACGTGAGCGGAAAAGGCGAAGCAAATATGATTGAAACCTTGGCGGTAAGAACTATGAGCAAGGCAATTTACACCACCGACAATATTGGGCATTACGGATTGGCTTTCGATTATTACAGTCATTTTACCTCACCTATCAGAAGATATCCCGATGTGATGACGCATCGTTTATTGCAACATTATTTAGCAGGCGGAAAATCGCCTAAAGCCGAAGGTTATGAAGAAAAATGCAAACATTCTTCAGAAAGAGAGCAATTGGCCACAAGTGCAGAACGTGATTCTATCAAGTATATGCAGGTTAAATATATGGAAAAACACATGGATCAAGAGTTCAAAGGGGTAATTTCCGGTGTTACAGAATGGGGAATTTATGTTGAAATTATTGAAAATGGCTGTGAAGGAATGTGCAGAATTCGGGAAATAGCGGATGATTTTTACATTTTCGACGAAAAACAGTATGCGTTGGTTGGACAATCTTCCAACAACCTTTACCAGCTCGGCGACCAGGTTTTAATCAAAGTTAAGCATACCGATTTAGAACGCAAACATTTGGATTTTACCTTGTTGGAAAAGATTAATAAATAATTAACAACAGAGGTACAATTTTTGCTTCCGATGTTGGTTATTAACAAAAATGATTTTCAAATGAAAAAATTGGCTTTATTCTTTATTTTATTTTCTGCAATCGTATTTGCGCAGGAGCCTATCACCACAAAGTTAGGCGATTTTAACACTGTAAAAGTGTATAATGGATTGACCGTTGAACTGCAAAAATCCAACAGTTCAAAAATTGAAATATCGGGATCCCAGGCAAAAGATGTTTCGGTTAACAATTCAAACGGAACCTTAAAAATTAGATTAAAATTTCCAAAGGGATTTGTTGCTGAAAACATAAAAATTGTGCTTTATTATGACAAGGATATTTCAGTTTTAGATGCAAATGAAGGCGCATCAATTATTTCGGATGAAACCATAAAACAACAACATCTTGAAGTGAGAACCCAGGAAGGCGCAAAAATTGATTTGGACATTAACACAAAATATTTGAGTGTAAAAAGTGTTTCAGGAGGATTAATTTATCTTAGCGGGGAAACTGAAAATCAAACCATTGAAGCTACAACAGGCGGTATTTACAGTGGTTTTGATCTGCAAAGCAAACAGGCAATTGCGATGTCATCTTCAGGAGCCAATGTTGAAGTTAAAATTTCAGAATTGCTGGATGCCAGTGTTCGTTTTGGAGGTTCAATCTATTATGATGGAACTCCCGAAGTGTTAAAAACCAAAATCACCATTGGCGGAACCATTAAAGCTAAAAATTAATGATGGTTTTGAATTAATTACTATCTTTGTATCTCTAAAATTTTAAAATTATGAATGCATTATATATATTTTTAGGAATGGTTGGCCCTTGGCAATGGATAATCATTGGTTTGGCAATCTTGTTATTGTTTGGCGGAAAAAAATTACCTGAGTTGATGAAAGGTCTTGGCGGTGGCATAAAAGAGTTTAAAAAAGCGACCAAAGACGATGCTGATGAAGATAAAAAAGAAGAGGAAAAAAAATAAATTTATACTATATCAAAAAAAAACCTGTGCTTGCACAGGTTTTTTTGTTTTAAGAATTGTTATTTTTTAGGTTTTTTAGAATCAACTTCATTAGAAGGTTCATTTATTTTATTCGCGGCAACCATAGCAGAAACCATATCAGTTAGCATAGAACTGGCTGCATTTGGATTGTTAGGTAATAAAATTAAATTAGATTTAGAGTCAGATCCAATGCTTTGTAAGGTGTCATAATGTTGTGTGACAATTATTAAAGCCGATGCTTCTTGGCTGCTAATTCCAGATTTATTTAAAACATCAACACTTTCAACTAAACCGCGGGCAATCTCTCTGCGTTGGTCTGCAATACCTCTTCCTTGTAAACGTTTACTTTCCGCTTCAGCCTTTGCTCTTTCAACAATTAAAATACGTTGCGCATCACCTTCGTGTTGTGCTGCAATTTTTTCACGATCAGCCGCATTGATACGGTTCATGGCTATTTTTACTTTTTCATCAGGGTCAATATCAGTAACTAATGCTTTAATAATGTCGTAGCCATAATCTAACATTGCTTGTTTTAAATCGCGCTGAATAGCTAAGGCAATTTCTTCTTTCTTTTCAAAAACATCGTCTAAAATCATTTTAGGAACTTCAGCCCTGACAACATCAAAAATAAAGGCAGTAATTTGTTCTTGTGGGTTTTGAAGTTTGTAAAAAGCATCATAAACGTGGTCTGGCCGAATTAAAAATTGAACAGATATTTTTAAATGCACAAAAACATCATCCTTCGTTTTGGTTTCCACAATCACGTCCAGTTGTGTAATACGCAAGCTTATACGCCCGGAAACCTGGTCAATTAGCGGAATTTTAAGTTGTAATCCGGCACCTCTTATGCTTTGAAATTTTCCAAAACGTTCAATAATGGCATTTGTTTGCTGTTTTACCGTAAATAAACCGGATAAAATAAGCAACAACACAATAAAAATAGCAATATACATTCCAATCATTTTAAATTTTTTAAAGGTTAAATAATATTCTAAAGATACAATGTTTTAAAATTAAATTTAAAATATCTTTTATGTATTTGTGAAAAAACTGTATATATGAAAGGTTTTGGTTCAAAAATAAATTAGAATTATTTTAAATAACCAAATAGATGGTTTTAAAACACATAACAGCTAGAAATTTGAGAATTTTTTATTTATTTTTAATGAATTAATTATAAGAGATATAAAAGATGAAGCAAACTATTGGCTTTAAGTTAAACGGTAAACAAGTTACTGTCGCTATTAATGGAGATGAATCTCTGTTAACAGTTTTAAGAGAATACTTGGATAACACCGGAACAAAATACAGTTGCGGACTGGGCCAATGCGGCGCCTGTACAGTAATACTTAACAATCAAACCTCACAGTCTTGCATTACCTATGTTGATGCTTTTGAAAATGCCGAAATTATTACCATTGAAGGATTGGCAGACAACAATAAACTGCACCCAATTCAAGAGGCTTTTGTTGCCCACGATGCGTTACAATGCGGTTTTTGCACTCCAGGTATGATTATGAATTCTTACGGATTGTTGCTTAAAAATCCAAACCCATCGCGTGAAGAGATTATTTCAGAGATGGATGTTAATTTATGCCGATGCGGCTCGTATAATAACATTGTTGATGCTATAGAATCAGCATCAGAAAAAATGTTTAAAAAGCTATAATTATGGAAGCGGAAAAAATAAATCAACTCTATTTTAGCGATGTAAATCAGCCAATTAGGTATGACCGACGAAAATTTTTAAAGCAATTAGGCAAGGGAATTATTGTAATTTTTTCATTAAGTGAACTCTCGTTGCTTCAAGGTTGGAGCCAACCAACCAACGCACGTAATGAGGAAATAGATTTTAATGCCTATTTAAGGGTAAAAGAAGACGGAAGGGTGGATTGTTATACCGGAAAAATTGAAATGGGCCAAGGCATTATCACCTCATTGGCGCAAGCGTTGGCCGAGGAATTGGAAGTTTCTGTAGATATGGTAGATATGGTTATGGGCGACACCAAACTTTGTCCGTACGATGCCGGAACCTGGGGTTCTTTAACTACTCGTTTTGCCGATCCGGTTATACGTGCAGCTGCCGCTGAGGCCCGTGAAATACTGATTGAAATTGCTTCGGAAAAACTATCGGAACCTATTGGAAATTTGAAAGCTGTTAACGGCAGTGTTATTGTAAAAGGAAATGCTTCCAAAAAAATAGATTATGCAGCATTAACCAAAGGAAAAAAGATTGTTAGAAGTCTAACCAAAAAACCTGAACTTAAAAAAGCCAAAGATTTTAAAATTGTGGGCAAATCTGTAATAAGTACCGATGCCATGGCTAAAGTAACCGGTCGCGCTAAATATTCTGCAGATATAAAATTATACGGAATGGTGTATGCCTCCGTTGTCAGGCCGGGAATATTTGGATCAAAAAAGGTTGCTGTTGACGCAAGCGCTTTGAATAATTTTAACGGCGCTCAACTTATAGAGGACGGCGATTTAGTTGCCGTTATCCATTCAGAATCTGAAGTGGCAGCTAAAGCCGCACTAAGCATTAAAATTACTTGGGAAGCGCCCGAAAGCAAAACAAATACAGAAACGATCTTTAAATATCTTGAAGATACCATAACGAAAAGCACTGTTTTTGAAGAAGGCGGCGATTTAGTAAGCGGAAAACAAAATTCAGAAAAAATTGTTCAGGCAGATTATCACGACGGCTATAAAGCACATGCCGCTATGGAAACACATTGCGCAACTTGCTATTTTGAAAATGATAAATTAATCATTTGGGCATCAACGCAAACGCCTTTTGGAACGCAAAAAGAATTGGCTGACACCTTTAAGATGCCGCTAGAAAATGTTCATGTGAAACAAATATTTTTAGGCGGTGGTTTTGGCGGAAAAATTTACAATCTTCAGGCTGTTGAAGCTGCAAAAATTGCAAAAATATCCGGAAAACCTGTACAGCTGGTCTGGACCAGAAGAGAAGAGTTTATGTATGACAAATTTAGGCCGGCGGCTTTGTTAAAAATTAGATCAGGAGTCGATAGCTTTGGTAAATTAAACTTATGGGAATTTGATATTTATTGTGCCGGTACACGCGGAACAAAATTATTTTACAACGTACCTAACAACCGTACAAGATTTTTTGACAAAAATGATGCGCATCCTTTTGGAACCGGTGCGTGGCGTGCTCCGGGAAACAATACAACCACTTTTGCACGCGAATCGCATATAGATGCAACAGCACATGCTAGCGGTCAAGATCCGCTTGAATTTCGTCTCAATAATTTAAAAGATGAAAATATGATTGCCACCTTAAAATTGGCAGCCGATACTTTCGGATACAATACGCCAAAAAAAGAAGGTCACGGTTATGGTATTGCTTTGGGTGAAGATGCGGGCACTTTAGTGGCGATTATTTCTGAAGTTCGTGTGGATAAATCTACCGGAGAAGTACATCCTGTAAAAATTGTTTGTGCCCAAGATATGGGACAGGTTGTGAATCCGCACGGAGCAACCGTTCAAACGGAGGGCGGCGTTACCATGGGACTTGGATATGCGCTTTATGAAGAAATTGAATTTGATGGCGGAATGGTAAAAACGAGATCCTTTAATAATTATAAGTTTACCACATTTTCTAAAACACCAAAAATTGCCTGTGTTTTTATTGATAAAATGAACGCAGCACCGCAAGGTGGCGGTGAACCGGCGATTATTTGTGTGGGTGGCTCCATTGCAAATGCCGTTTTTGATGCTTGCGGCGCTAGAGTAAATCGCATGCCAATTACGCCGCAAAGAGTTCTTGCGGCAATGCCTTTATAAAAATTTAATTTAAATAGTAATGTAAATTAAGCCGTATGCATAAATGCTACGGCTTTTTTGATGCGATGAATAGTTTCTGTTTTACCTATCAATTCAGCAATATCAAACAAGTGCGGACCTTTTAATTCCCCAACCAAGCTTATTCTAAATGGCTGCATCACTTTTCCGAAGCCAATTTCTTTGGCGGTGATCCATTCTTTTACCGCGTTTTCACTATTAAGCGAATTAAAATCTTCAACGGTTTCAAGAACGGAAATCAATTCTTGCATCAATTCGGCAGTATCTTCTTTCCACTGTTTTTTAGTCGCTTTTTCGTCGTAGGTGGCGGGAGTTTCAAAATAAAAACTGCTCAATTCCCAAAAATCCTTCACAAATTTGGCGCGTTCCTTAATGGCTGAAACAACTTTTGTCACAAAATTCAAATCTTTTTTGATGCCTTTTTCTTCCAAAATCGGCATATAAAATTCTGCTAATTCTTCATCAGATTTCAACAACATATATTGCTGGTTAAACCAGTTTGTTTTTTCCGGACTAAATTTTGCGCCGCTTTTGCTTACGCGTTCTATGGTAAATGCTTCGCAAAGTGCTGACAAGGTAAAAATTTCCTGTTCAGTTCCGGGATTCCATCCCAAAAGTGCCAGCATATTTATAAAAGCATCGGCAAAATAACCGTCTTCTTTATAACCGCGGGAAATTTCTCCGGTTTCTTCATTTTTATAAGCCAAAGGAAATACCGGAAATCCCAGTTTATCGCCATCGCGTTTGCTTAATTTTCCTTTCCCTATAGGTTTTAAAATAAGCGGCAAATGCGCAAATTCAGGCGCTTTCCAGCCAAAAGCTTCATACAATGCAATATGAAGCGGCAATGAAGGCAACCATTCTTCACCGCGGATAACGTGCGTAATCTCCATCAAATGGTCATCTACAATATTGGCCAGATGATAGGTTGGCATTCCGTCGCTTTTAAACAAAACCTTATCGTCTAAAATGTCTTTTCTGAAAGAAACATCGCCCCTGATCATATCAACAGTTTCAATAGTGGCTTCCGTTTCTTCAATTAATGGTTCATGCATTTTAAATCGCACCACGTATTTATCGCCTTTCTCTAATCTTTTTGCAACTTCTTCTTTGGACAAGGAAACGGAATTCGTCAGTTTTGCCCTGTTGTGCCAGTTGTAAATGAAGGTTTTTCCTTTTTCTTCGTGGTCAATTCTATGAAAATCAAGTTCTTCATTGGTGTCAAAAGCATAATATGCTTTTCCATTTTCAATCAAAGTTTCTGCATATTGTTTGTAAATATGTTTGCGTTCGGATTGACGATAAGGTCCGAATTTTTCATTTTTTCCCGGCCCTTCATCAAAAGGAATGTTACACCAATTTAAAGCGTCAATGATATATTGTTCGGCATTTGCAACATAACGAGCCTGATCGGTATCTTCAATGCGCAAAATAAAAGTGCCTTGATGTTTTTTGGCAAACAAGTAGTTAAAAAGCGCGGTTCTAACACCGCCAATATGTAAAGGCCCTGTTGGGCTAGGCGCAAATCGCACACGAACATGAGTCATTTTATCAATTATTTAAGTTGCAAAGATAAATTTATCAATAGGAATATGCATCTTTTAAAACAAAAAAAAGGTTGCTCGAAAGCAACCCCTAAAACCAACCCCAAAATTGATTTTAAAAAAATTCTAATTTGGGTTAAATAAACTATGTGTGGGGACTAATTGACAATCATTTTTAAAGTTAGATTCTTAAATTTTTTTCTATTATATTTGGCGATTCTGAACCGGAAAGCACTTTATTGAGCAAATAAAAGTTTAGGCACACTATTGCAAATATAATTATGCCCCTTATAATCAACTGTTGGTTTTTTACGAATACTTTTTTGCTAAAATTCATTTTTAGTTAAATATTTTTTTTCAAAATTAATTTAAATATGCGGTGTTTAACAGGGGTAATTCCCTGCATTTTATAGGGGATATTCCCCCCTTTTTTTAAAAAGGAAAATACTATCTTTATCTTTCCAAACAAAAATTTTAACGAGATGGGAAAAATAACAAAGGAAGAAGCAAAAGAGCTAAACCAAAATTTTGTAAAAACACGCGCAAAAGCAATTGATGTGGCTATTGGCAAAAAGGATGCGATATCTTGTTGGTTCGCAATTGAAGAATTGAAAGAATATATTGATTTTGTGGAACAAGAAGGCAAAGCGAAAGGGATTGCCGTAAATGGGTTGCGCATTTATTTTGGGGCGTATGCGAAAAATGAAAAAGACCCAAACAAAAGTAATTTATCAACGGTATTTTTTATACCGACGCAATCAAAAAATAGCGCATTGAAAAATGATTTGGAGGCGTCACCCAATATGGATATTACGGAAATTGACGGATTAAATGACGGCCAATACGGTAATCCGCCTTCGGCTGTTTACCCGCAATAGTTTTATGGTACAGAAATATTTTTTTATCGTCAATTATTTTGTAATAATTGCTTTTGCCATTTTTTTCTATAAAAAATATGCGCATAGCACACCATTAAAATTATTTTTATATTTTTTGATTTATTCTTTTTTAACTGAGGTTACAGGAACTTATTTCTCCTTTGTTTTAAAAAAGCCAACTTTTTTTATATACCATACATGGATTATATTAAGCCTATATTTTTATGGGTTGTTTTTTTTATCAAGGATTAAAAACATTAAGGCACGCGCAGTTATAAAAGGTTTATTGGCCTTCTACCTTATTTATACGATAATAAATATCTCATTTTTTAAGGATTTTGCTAGTCAGTCATTAATCGACAATATTATTATTGGAAGAATTTTAATAGTAATTTTTGTACTGCTTTATTTTTCTGAATTGTTGAACAGCGATGCTATTTTAAATATTAAAAAATCGTTATTTTTTTGGATAAGCATTGGGGTTTTATTCTATAATATAGGTTTTATACCTGTATATGTAATTGGTGAATACATCTCTTTCCGAGGTGCTTTTCGTTACATAGCATTCGGTTTAAACATTATTATGGGCGTTTGTTTTATTTCCGGATTTTTAATGAGTAAAAAGCAATATAATATTTAGCTTATGGACCAAACCGAAATACAGGTTTTGATTTTTGTTGTCACTATCATTGTTTTAATCTTGGCAATAACATTAATCTCGTTTTTTTCTTTTTTTCAACAGAAAAAAACTGCCTATTTACTTGAACAAAGGGAAACTAAAATTCGTTTTGAGGAGGAAATCACCAAATCAAAATTGGAAATTCAGGAACAGGCACTTAAAAACATCAGTTGGGAAATTCACGACAATGTTGGGCAGCTTTTGTCAGTGGCAAAAATGCAAATAAACATTCTTCAAATGGAATTGCCTGAAATTCAACAAAATAAAATTATTGAAGTCGGTGAAATTGTTGGAAAAAGCCTTCAAGAACTTCGGGATTTGGCAAAATCTTTAAATCCGGAAACCATTAAAAATAAAGGCCTAATTGAGTCCTTAACCCACGAAATTAACAGGTTTAATCGCTTAAATTTTATAAATGCGTCATTAAAGGTGTCAAACGAATCCTTTATTTTGAGCAATGAAAAAGAAATCATTTTATTTAGAATTTTACAAGAATTTTTTAACAATACGCTAAAACATTCTAAGGCCAAGATTTTAAGTGTGATATTGAATTTTAATCCTTCTAATTTAGAAATTTTTATTGAAGACGACGGTATTGGTTTTGATATGAAGGCCAATAATAACTTGGGCGGAATCGGATTACTCAATATGCAAAGCCGAACAAAATTAATAGGGGCAAAATTCGTAATGGAATCTGCAGAAAATAAAGGAACTAAATTATACATTAATTGTCCGAAATAAGAAAAATCATGGAAAAAATTGATATAATTATTGTTGATGATCACTTATTGTTTTCACAGGCGCTTAATGGTCTAATTTCTGCATTTGAAAAGTACAATGTGTTGGCTGTTTTAGCTAACGGAAAAGAACTTGTGGATTACTTTGAAGGTGAAAATAAACATCCTGACATTGTTTTGATGGATATACAAATGCCCATTATGAACGGCATTGAAGCAACAAGATGGCTAAAAGGCAATTTTCCCGAAATTAAAGTTTTAGCGCTTTCTATGGAAAACGAAGATGAAACAATCATAAAAATGCTTAAAGCGGGCGCTAATGGTTATTTGCTAAAAGACATTCATCCTTCCTTATTGGAACATGCTTTAAAAGAAGTTTATTTTACCGGAAATTTTTATACAGAAAATGTCGCCAATACCTTGGTGAAATCTTTAGGCGAAAAGAGAAATGAAGGAAGAATAATTTTAAAAGAAAAGGAATTGGAATTTTTGAAATTGTCATGTACTGAAATGACTTACAAAGAAATTGCCGAAGCTATGTTTTTAAGCCCCAAAACCATTGAAAATTACAGGGAAGCCTTATTTGTTAAATTGAATGTTAAAAATAGAATTGGACTTGTTTTATACGCAATTAAAGAAAAAATTGTATCACCATAATCATATTTTAATTATTTTTAAGCTAATATTGGGTTTAAGAAAATTAATTTGAGCAATTTTAATCGCATACGGGTCAAACTTCAAGAATTTATTAAAAAATATTATTTTAATGAATTGATTAAAGGATTGCTTTTATTTATAGCGATTGGCCTTCTGTATTTTATTTTTACGCTATTTGTTGAACATTTTTTATGGCTGAAACCAAATCTGCGTTCCCTATTATTTTGGTTGTTTGTTTTTATTGAAGCGGCGTTGATTGTGCGCTACATTGCTTCCCCGTTGATTAAGATTTTCGGATTGAAAAAGGGAATTACCGAAATTGAAGCCTCTAAAATTATAGGCAATCATTTTCCGGAAGTGAAAGATAAATTGCTGAATATGTTGCAGTTAAAAAACAGCCAGCAAAATTCTGAATTGATTGAAGCCAGTATTGAACAAAAATCGAAAGCCTTGCAGCCAATTCCATTTAAAAGCGCTGTCGATTTTTCCAAAAACAAGAAATATCTTAAATTCGCCCTCATTCCTTTTGTCATTTGGCTGATGGTTTTTATCACTGGAAACAGCGCCATTTTTAAGGACAGTTTTTCCAGAGTGGTGCATTACAACAAAGTTTATTTGCCGCCTGCGCCATTTTCTTTTGCCATTTTAAACGATTCCTTATCGGTTGTTGAAGGCGGATCTTTTACGCTTCAGATGGAAATCATTGGCAACACCATTCCCGAAAATGTTAAAATCAACTTTTCAAATGAAAGTTATTATTTGGAAAGCAGTGCTTTGGGAAAGTTTGAGTATTTCTTTTCAAGAATTCAGAATCCGACAAAATTTTATTTGGAAGCCAACGGCGTAACGTCAGAAATATATGTAATCAACAGCATTGCAACGCCCGTGATCAGCAATTTAAAAATGGTGCTTCAATATCCGGTTTATACGGGTAAAAAAAATGAAGTGCTGCAAAATACCGGAAATACGAGTATTCCTCAAGGAACCAAAGTTACCTGGCAAATTGAAACCCAAAAAACGAACAATGTTCAATTTATAAGCGATCATAAATCAGAAAAATTTACCCAAAACACCAACGATTATTTTAGTTATTCAAAACAAATTTATAATGACATCAATTACAAAATCACCACATCGAACCGGCAATTGAACGATTATGAATCGCTCAATTTTGTTATTGAAGTGATTCCCGATGCGCATCCGCAAATAATTGTGAATTCCGATATTCATTCCATCACACGCGGCCCGGTTCAGTTTTTGGGGCAATTAGGCGATGATTATGGTGTAAATAAACTTCAAATGGTGTATTACGACAAGAAGAATTCAAAGGCCCTTAAATCGTATTTAATTCCTGTGGATAAATCTGCCATTTCCGATTTTTATTATGTTTTTCCTGAAGGGATTTCTTTGGATGAAGGCGTTGATTATGAATTGTATTTTGAAGTTTTCGACAATGATGCCGTAAACGGAAGCAAAAGCACCAAAAGCAATCTGTTTTCTTATTACAAAAAAACGGAGCAAGAAATTAACAAGCAGTTGATGGATGAACAAAAGGAAAATATAGGTGCGATTTCGAAGTTGGTTGAAAAAGCCAAACAATCAAATGACGATTTGGAAAAACTTAAAAATGAAATTCAGAAAAAAGCGGAGATTGATTGGAATGACACGAAAAAACTGGAAGAATTGTTGAAGCGGCAAACGCAATACCAGGAAATGATTCAAAAGCAAACGATCCAGCTTCAAAATAATTTGAAAGAACAAACCGACCGGAAGGACACAAAAGAAACAAAGGAGGAATTGTTGAAACGTATTGAAGAAACTAAAAAGTTGGCGGAGCAGGAAAAAATGCTTCAGGAATTAAAAGAGCTTTCAAAAAAATTGGACAAAGATGATTTGATGGAGAAGTTGAAAGATATGGCCAAAAAGAACCAGCGAAACGAACAAAGTTTAGAGCGTATTTTGGAACTCACCAAACGTTTTTATGTGGAGCAAAAGGCAAACCAGCTTCGTGAAAATATTGAAAAATTGGCTAAAAAGGAAGAAAATTTGTCTAATGAAAACGAGGAAAAAAACACCTCCGAAAAACAACAGGAAATCAACAAAGAATTTGACGAACTAAAAAAGGAATCCAGGGAATTGCAAAAGGAAAATCAAGGGCTTAAACGCCCAATGAAAGTTCCTGAAAACAAGGAAGAAATGGAAGACATCAATAAAGATTTAAACAAAGCTTTGCAGGAGTTGAAAGAGCAAAAGTCTGACAATGCAAAAAAAAGCCAGAAATCTGCTGCCAAAAAAATGAAGGAATTGAGCAAAAGTATGGAGCAATCAATGATGAAAATGGAAGGGGAATCCATCGATGAAAATATTGATGATCTTAGAAAAATTGTGGACAACCTGATTGTTTTTTCCTTTGAGCAGGAAGATTTGCTTAATCGCTTTTCAAAGGCCAGTATTCAACATCCGGAATATGCGAATAATTTAAAGCAGCAGCATGTTTTGAAGGAATATTTCAATCATATCGATGACAGTTTGTATGTGTTGGCTTTGCGCGTTGTTCAAATGAGTACCATGATTCAAAAGGAAGTTTCGGAGGTGCATTACAACTTGGACGAATCTTTGTTGAACTTTACCGACGATAAAGCGGATATTGGTATTTCTAACCAACAATTTGTGATTACATCAGCAAACAATCTCGCCAATTCATTGAGCAATCTGTTGGAAAGTTTGATGAATGCATCACCCAGTTTCGGCCAAGGAAAGGGAAAGGGAAATTCACCTGATTTCGCTTTGCCCGACATCATTCAAAAGCAAGGAGAACTGAATGAACAAATGAAAGATGGTATTGAAAAAGGCGAAAAAGAAGGAAAAAAGCCCGGGGAAAACGGCGAGGGAATGAGTGATGAATTGTATGAAATATACAAACAACAGGAACAGCTCAAAGGTATGCTGAAAGATATTTTGGGCGAGGATCCAGCCGATGCAAATGGCGCTGGTGATGCCATTAAAAAAATGGAAGAGCTGCAAAAAGAATTGCTGGAAAAAGGTTTTGAAAAGGAGCTTGTAAAAAAAATTATACAGTTGAATTATGAGTTGCTTAAATTGCAAAAGGCCAAATTGGAACAAGGCGAAGACAATATTCGAAAATCGGAAGTGCCAAAAGTGATTTTTGAGCGGCGAAATATTGAGGCCATCAAGGTTGAAAACCCGTATTTTAAAACCAGCGAAATATTAAACCGACAATCATTACCTTTGCAAACAATTTACAAGAAGAAAGTACAGGAGTATTTTAAGAAAGAACAGCAATAAAGGAAAAATGATTGAATTCAATTACGAAACGGATTTCAAATTAGATGATGAAGCATTGATTCAAAACTGGATTTCTGCTTGCATAGAAACCTACGGATTTAACGAAGGCGAGCTAAATTATGTTTTTTGTGATGATGATTACTTGCTTAAATTGAATGTGGAATTTTTGGATCACGATACCTTAACTGATATCATTAGCTTTGACTATACGATGGGTAAATTAATCAGCGGCGATATCTTTATTTCTGTCGAAAGGGTTCGTGAAAACGCCCAAATTTTTGAGCAAACTATTGATAATGAGATTCATAGAGTGATGATTCATGGTGTTTTACATTATATGGGTTTTAAAGATAAAACCTTGAAGGACAAAGAAATAATGAGGCTGGAAGAGGATAAATGCCTGGCATTGTTCAATGCTTTATAAACGTTCCACGTGGAACACAATTTAAAAATATGTTTAGTACAGTATATGATGTTATAGTTGTTGGAGGCGGACATGCGGGTAGCGAAGCTGCTGCGGCGAGTGCCAATATGGGCGCGCACACACTTTTAATTACTATGAGTTTACAGAATATTGCCCAAATGAGTTGCAACCCAGCCATGGGCGGAATCGCAAAAGGGCAAATTATTCGCGAAATTGATGCCTTGGGCGGATACAGCGGCGTGGTTACCGATAAAACGGCTATTCAATTTAAAATGTTGAATAAATCGAAAGGTCCCGCCATGTGGAGTCCGCGCGCTCAAAGTGACCGAATGCGTTTTGCGGAATGCTGGAGGCTGATGCTGGAGCAAACTGCCAAGCTGGATTTCTATCAGGATTCAGTAAACGGATTGTTGTTTGACGGGGATAAAATTGTGGGGGTAAAAACTTCGCTTGGCATTGAAATAAAAGCCAAATCAGTCATCATTACGGCCGGAACTTTTTTAAACGGTTTGATTCATATCGGCGATAAATCTTTTGGAGGAGGCAGGGCAGGAGAAAGAGCTTCAACTGGAATCACGGAAGATTTGGTTAAAGTTGGTTTTGAAGCGGGTAGAATGAAAACAGGAACGCCGCCAAGAGTTGATGGAAGGTCGTTGGATTATACTAAAATGATTGAACAGCCCGGAGATGAAAACCCGGAAAAATTCTCTTATTTGGCAACCACCAAACCATTGGAAATTCAGCGTTCTTGTTATATGACTTATACCTCTTTGGAAGTTCATGACATTCTACGAGAAGGTTTTGATCGGTCGCCCATGTTTAACGGCCGGATTCAAAGTATCGGGCCGAGATATTGTCCTTCCATAGAAGATAAGATTGACCGTTTTGCATCAAAAATACGTCACCAGATTTTTGTTGAACCAGAAGGATGGGATACTGTGGAGGTTTATGTAAACGGTTTTTCAACGTCGTTGCCAGAAGATATTCAGGACAAAGCATTGCGAAAAGTGGCTGGTTTTGAAAACGTAAAATTCTTCAGATTTGGTTACGCGATTGAATACGATTATTTTCCGCCAACGCAACTGAAACATTCCTTAGAGACCAAACGAATCAAAAATTTGTATTTCGCCGGACAAATAAATGGAACAACTGGCTATGAAGAAGCCGCTGCACAAGGTTTGATGGCAGGTATTAATGCCGCGCTAAATATCCAAGGCAAGCAGCCCTTTGTGTTAAAACGCGATGAAGCTTATATTGGTGTTTTGATTGATGATTTGATTACAAAAGGTACGGAAGAGCCTTACAGAATGTTTACTTCAAGAGCGGAATACCGAACTTTATTACGCCAGGATAACGCCGATTTGCGTTTAACTCCGATGGCTTATGCATTGGGAATGGTTTCAAAAGAACGTATGGACAGGGTGGTGGAGAAGCAGGTGAAAACCGATTTGTTTGTGAAATTTTTGTTGGAAACCAGCGTGCTTCCCGAAGAGATAAATCCGATATTGGAAGCCAATGATTCTGCTAAAATTGACCAGTCCATGAAGATGTTTAAAATAGCTGCGAGGCCACAATTGAACTTTACGGATCTCAGGAAATTAGCCAAAGTTGAAGCGTTTGTTATTGAAAATAATATTGACCGGGAGATAGAAGAGCAAACCGAAATTCACGTAAAATATGCGGGTTATATCGACAAGGAAAGGAACCAGGCTGATAAAGTGAACAGGCTGGAGAATGTGTCTATTCCATCAAATTTCGATTATGCTAAAGTGAAATCTTTGTCTATTGAGGCACGTCAGAAACTGACCAAAATACAACCCACAACCATTTCACAGGCGAGCAGAATCAGTGGTGTTTCGCCAAGCGATATTGCAGTTTTACTGGTTTATATGGGACGATAATTTTAAGCGTTCCACGTGGAACACCTTAAACTAATTCCGATTAAATATTCAATTTCAATGTTGTCCGATAAAAATTCATTACATTTCATAATTATCAATTTAAATGGGACTTGACAAACCAGTTGCCCCGCTGGGCTTTTTTTTAATGAAAATCTATTTTCTACAAATGGGGTGTCCCGATGGGACTAAAAACAGCTCCTTAGGAGCGAAATGTTTGTAGAATATTGTGAAAAATCAAGTCTAAAGCCCCAGAGGGGCGACCTGTTTGTTTTGAAAAATTTAACCAGACAACAATGATTCAAATTACTAATAAAATGATTCCTGAAACAACGCATTTTTTAACTTGTAAAGATTACACGGTATCGAATAATAAATTTGATTTATTGTACGACGGAAAGTTGGATATGCTTGAAACTTTTCCTCAGCCCAAGCCCGAAGAATTGTCGGGATATTATGAAAGTGATGATTATATTTCACACACCGATTCAAAAGAAACAGTTGTTGATAAACTGTATCAAATTGTAAAAAAACATGCGTTATCCAATAAATTGAAACTCATCAATTCTTTCAAAACTGCGGATAAAAATTTATTGGACGTTGGATGCGGAACAGGAGATTTTTTGCTGATTTGTAAAAATAATGGATGGAAGGTTACCGGCGTGGAGCCAAATGCAAAAGCAAAAATTTTCGCAGAAAATAAATTAAACGGAAAATCAGCTTCAGAAATTTATCCCAAAATCAACCAAATAAATAATGAAGCGCAATTTGATGTTATTACTTTGTGGCATGTATTGGAGCACGTTCCAAATTTGGAAGCCTATATTTCAACCCTGAAAAAATTATTGAAACCCAATGGCGTTTTAATTGTTGCGGTTCCAAATTTCAAAAGTTATGATGCTCATCACTACAAACAATTTTGGGCGGCTTTTGATGTACCGAGACACTTATGGCATTTTTCAAAAAAATCGATTCATTTGCTGTTTGAAAAACATAAAATGAGTGTGGTAAAAATTTTACCTATGTGGTTTGATTCTTTTTATGTTTCGTTGCTAAGTGAAAAATATAAAAACGGAAAAGGCAATTTTTTGAAGGCATTTTACATCGGCTTCATCTCAAACATAAAGGCGATCAGCACCAAAGAGCATTCTTCCTTAATTTACCTCCTTAAAAACGCCAAAAACTAATTTTAAAGCGATTTAAGAGCGGTTTTATGGCGCAATTGCCTTGTGACATTTCATTTTCCTGAAAACGCCTATATTCAAGGATAATGAGTTCGTTTTTTATCAGGAATTATTATAATGACACCTTAAATGATAAATAAAATCAATATTGAAAAATATTTTACCAAACCTTGTTTTTTGTTTATATATTCGCACAAAAATTTAAATCAACAATTCAAAATTTTAAAAATGAAAAAAATACTTATCGTCGCTTTTGCCATTGCATTGGCATCTTGTAACCAAACTAAAATAGCCTATATTGATGTTGAAGTTATTATGAAAGATTATAGTGCCACAAAAGCTTTAGAAGAAAGATTAAAAGCAAAACAGGAAGTTTATGCAAAACAATTGGACAGCCTACAAGGGCCTTTTCAATTAAAGGTGCAAGAATATTATAAAGTAGCACAACAATTGACACCTCAAAAAAGAGCGGAAGCAGAAGGAGCTTTACAACAAGAGCAACAATTTTTGCAGGCAAAACAGCAACAGGCTTCTGAAGAACTTCAGAAAGAAAATTTAGAAAATAGCGAAGCTTTAACTAAAAAAGTGGATAGTTTTGTGGCAGATTACGCTAAAGCAAAAGGATATCAGTTAATTATTGGCACATCAGGAAAAGGAACCGTGATGTATGGTGACGAAAAACTGGATATAACTAAGGATATTTTGGAAAAATTAAATGCTGATTATTCTAAATAATCAAATTTGAACCAATAAAAAAAATCGTTTTAGAAATATTTCTAAGACGATTTTTTTTTCAATTATAATTCCAATTCAATTTAAGAATATTTTATTTCTCCTAAAGCTCCACTTTGGTGTAAATTACATTTCGCTCTTCTAAATAATCCAGAAAATAATGGAAGCATTTTTCGTGCTTTCCAATCAATTCAGGAGGGAAAACCCCTTTTTCTGAAAACAATCCGTCTAAAAACAGGTTTGCGGCAGCTGTGGCCGTGTAGCCGGTGGTTCTTGCCATAGAAGAAGTATTTGTTTTTGTGCAAAATTCATCGTGTAAATTGTAAACAATGGTTTTGCTTTCGCCTATTTTATTTGTGCCTTTCAGCGTAATTCGCATCACCGTAATTTCTTCTTCCGTATCACCCAATTTCCATTCGTTAAACAATATTTTTGAGGAAAATTCCAAGGGAGAAATCGAAATTCCGTTGACCACTATGTGTTCTTCATTAAAAAATCCGCTTTTTTTCAACACATTGATATATTCAATATGGCCGGGATAGCGCAACGTTTTCTCCTTCAT
>JAUYUA010000093.1 GCA_030694935.1 Lutibacter sp.
TGATTTTTGAGAGATATTCTCTACAATCTTGGTCAGTTTTGAAGCGTTCAGCAAACTCTATGAGGTTTTGGCCCTTGAAAATTTCCATTTTTTCTATGTTTTATGTGGCTTTAAAGATATGAAATTAAATACCGACCTCAAAAAATCTTTTTCCGAAAAGCAATAAAAGCACAATTGGAATTCCCAATAATATTACGACCATAGAACTTTCTAAAAACACTTCGGGATACACCAACAACATCAAAGCGTAACCGCCAACCGAACCTCCTAAATGCGCCGCATGTCCAATATTACCTACTTTATTTTTCATTCCATAGATGGAATACAACAAATAACCAACACCAAAAATATAGCCTGGAATAGGAATTGGCAACGGGAACATCATCAATTTCATATCGGGATTTAATAAAATTGCAGCATAAATAATGCCCGCAACAGCACCCGATGCGCCAACCGCAGTATAATACAACTCCTTTTTATGATAACTGAGCGTTAAAATACTTCCCGCAAGCAAACTGCCAAAATACAGGATCAAAAACTTTATCACGCCAAGATAAAGTATAATTTGCGGAGCAAAAATATACAAAACGTACATATTTAAAATAAGATGCAAATAATCTACATGCAAAAATGCCGAAGAAAACATTCTTACTTTCTCTCCTCGTAAGATGGAGCCAATTTGGAATTTATATTTATCAAAAAACAATTCGTCACTAAATCCTTTGATGGAAAACATCACGTTGGCAGCAATAATTATTAGCAATATTGTATCTATATTCATTCTTTTAAATTTATAAACAGCGAAAGTATAAAAAATTGCCGAACCCATTTCTTTGTTTAAGCCACAATCAAAAAATAATTAAAAATTTAATGCGATATTTGCAACCGTATGATGAATTTTTTAGTTTATATATTTGTTTATCCAGTGATTTGGCTTGTTTCCATGTTGCCTTTTCGTGTTTTGTATGCCATTTCTGATGGGATTTATTTACTTGTATATCATATAATTGGCTATCGTAAAGAAGTGGTTTTATCCAATTTAAAACTTGCTTTTCCTGAAAAATCTGATAAAGAACACCTTGAAATCCGCAAAAAGTTTTACCATCATTTTACTGATGTATTTATTGAAATGATAAAATCCTTCACTGTTCCTAAGGAAGAAGTTTACAAAAGGTATAAATTCACCAATCTCGAATTGTTTGAAGAATTGTATAAAGATGGCAAAAGTGTAATCCTTACAGGACCGCATTATGCCAATTGGGAATGGATTATGAGTTTGGATTCTTTTGTAAAATATAAAGGTTATGCCGCCTTTACCCGAGTTGCAAATCCTTATTTTAATGATAAAGTTTTAAAATCGAGAGCAAAGTTTGGAACTCATTTAATACTGACCTCGAAAATAATTGCTGAAATAAAACACAACCAAAAACACAATATACAGGCAATGTACGGCCTGCTCAGCGATCAATCTCCTCAGCTTTCCAAAACATTTTATTGGCGTGAATTTTTTGGCGTAAAAGTGCCAATTCATACAGGTGCCGAAATGCTGGCGAAAAAATATGATATGAATATGGTTTATATTGAAACCAAAAAAATAAAACGGGGCTATTATGAAACTTCATTTCGCTTAATCACCAATGAAGCCCAAAAATTCCCCGATTATGAATTGACCGATATTTTTTTAGATAAAGTCGAAAAACAAGTCCGCACCCAGCCAGAATATTATTTCTGGACACATAAACGATTCAAACACAAAGACAAAGCACCGGTTATGTTGAAGCGTTGAATCGTTAAAGCGTGTAACTGTTTGGTTTTTATTTAAAATTTAAAATCCAAAATTCAACATTGTCTATTTAACTAACTGGCTAATTTCAGCAATAAATCTGATTGCCAAATCATCGGCACTTTGTTGTGAAGTGCTTTCAGTATAAATTCTGATAATTGGTTCTGTATTTGATTTACGAAGATGCACCCATTCGGTCTCAAAATTAATTTTTACGCCATCAACCGTAATTACATCCTCATTTTTATAGTTTTCGGCAATGGTGCTTAAAATAGCATCCACATTAATTTGTGGCGTTAATTCAATTTTATTTTTGCTCATAAAATAAGCAGGATAACTGTCTCTCAATTGTTTACAAGAAACTTTTGAGTGTGCCAAATGCGATAAAAATAACGCAACACCAACCAAAGAATCTCGTCCATAGTGTGATTCCGGATAAATAATGCCGCCATTTCCTTCACCGCCGATTACAGCATTGGTCGTTTTCATCAATTCCACCACATTTACTTCTCCAACCGCACTTGCCTGATACTTGCCGCCATGTTTTAAGGTTACGTCTCTTAAAGCTCTTGATGATGATAAATTGGAAACTGTATTTCCTTTTGTTTTACCCAATACATAATCTGCACAGGCAACCAACGTGTATTCTTCGCCAAACATAGAGCCGTCTTCGCAAATAAGCGCAAGCCTGTCCACATCTGGATCAACCACAATACCCAAATCGGCTTTTTCTTTAACCACCAATTCTGATATATCTGTTAAATGTTCTTTTAAAGGTTCGGGATTGTGAGGGAATTCTCCGTTTGGTTCGCAGTACAATTCAACACATTGTACACCCAATTTCTCCAATAAAGGCGGAATTGCAATGCCGCCAGTTGAATTTACGGCATCTAAAACCACTTTAAATTTGGCGTTTTTTATGGCTTCAACATCCACCAATTTCAAGTTTAAAACTTCCTTGATGTGTTTGTCAATATAATTTGCTTTCTTTCTGTATTTTCCTAAATCATCAACTTCTGCAAAAACATAGGCATCATTTTCGGCAATTTCCAACACTTCTTCCCCATCCAATGCATTTAAAAATTCGCCTTTATGATTCAACAATTTTAAGGCGTTCCATTGTTTCGGATTGTGGCTTGCGGTGATGATAATTCCGCCATCAGCAGCATCAAGCATTACGGCCAATTCCACAGTTGGTGTTGTTGACAAGCCAATATCGGTTACATTGATGCCCAACCCAACCAAAGTGTTGGCCACCAAACTGCTTACCATTTTGCCTGAAATACGGGCATCTCGACCCAGAATTACGGTAAGTTCCTTTTTGTTTGTATGATTTTTAAGCCACATACCATAAGCCGCGGCAAATTTTACGATATCAATTGGGGTTAAATTTGTGTTGACTGTGCCCCCGATGGTGCCTCTTATTCCTGAGATTGATTTTATTAATGACATTTTCTGAATTTAGTTCAACAAAGATAATTTTTATAGTTGTAATAGCACAAAAAAGGCTGCATCAAAATATGATGCAGCCTTTTTAATATTTAAATGAATTTCGGATTATTTCCCGCCTTCCATTTTTTTCTTCAATGCGGCTAAATCACCACCTATATCTCCAAGAGTTGTTTTTTCGCCAGTGTCAACGCTTTTTTGTTGAGCAGCTTTTACATTTTTCTCTTCTTGAGCTTTAAAAATTGAGGTATGAGAAGCTACAATTCGTCTAAATTCTTTGTTGAATTCAATTACTTTGAATTGGGCAACATCGCCTTTAGCCAATTTAGATCCATCTTCTTTTATGATAAAACGACTAGGAACAAATGCTTCAACACCATCTTCCAATCCAACGATTAATCCTTTATCGCTTTTATCTTTTACAGTTCCTTCGTGAATTGAATCAATTGCAAATTTTTCTTCATGAGCATCCCAAGGATTTTCATTGGTTTGTTTGTGGCCTAAATTCAATTTACGTCCTTCAACATCCAATTCCAATACTTGAACTTCCAATTTATCACCTACAGACACGAAATCTGATGGATGCTTAATTTTTTTGGTCCAAGAAAGGTCAGAAATATAAACCAAACCGTCAATTCCTTCTTCCAATTCAACAAAAACACCAAAGTTTGTGTAGTTACGCACTGTACCAGTGTGAACTGAACCTACTGGGTATTTTTCTGCAATATTGGTCCAAGGATCTGGATGTAATTGTTTAATACCTAAAGACATTTTTCTTTCGTCTCTGTCTAAAGTCAATACTTGAGCTTCCACTTCGTCGCCAACAGACACGAAATCTTGGGCTGAACGTAAATGTGTTGACCAAGACATTTCAGATACGTGAATTAATCCTTCAACACCTTTAGAAACTTCAATAAACGCACCGTAATCAGCAATCACAACTACTTTACCTTTAATTGCATCGCCAACTTTAATGTTCTCGTCTAAAGCTTCCCAAGGATGTTTGTTTAATTGTTTCAATCCTAATTGGATTCTGGTTTTTTCATCATCAAAATCGAGGATTACAACATTCAATACTTGATCCAATTCAACCACTTCACTTGGGTGATTGATTCTTGACCAAGATAAATCTGTAATGTGAATTAATCCGTCAACACCACCTAAATCAACAAAAACGCCATAAGAAGTAATGTTTTTAACAACACCTTCCAATACTTGGCCTTTTTCTAATTTACCAATAATTTCTTTCTTTTGAACTTCAATATCAGCTTCAATAAGTGCTTTATGTGAAACCACAACGTTTTTAAATTCGTGGTTGATTTTCACCACCTTGAATTCCATTGTTTTTTCAACATATTGATCGTAATCTCTAATTGGTTTTACATCAATTTGAGAACCTGGTAAGAATGCTTCAATTCCAAAAACATCTACAATCATACCGCCACGAGTTCTGCATTTAACGAATCCGTTAACAACTTCACCTGTTTCATGTGCATTGTTAACACGATCCCAAGCTTTAATAACTCTTGCTTTTTTGTGAGATAATACCAATTGGCCGGTATTGTCTTCTCTTTTATCAACCAAAACTTCAACCTTGTCTCCAACGGCTAAATTAGGGTTGTAACGAAATTCATTCAAGGAAATAACGCCTTCAGATTTTGCATTGATGTCAATAATTACTTCACGGTCTGTTTTTCTTACAACAACCCCTTCAATTACTTCACGCTCACTCACAATTCCTAAGGTAACTTCTAAAGCTGCTTCAAAAGATTTTAGGTTTTCAGCATCAATAGCTTCAATACCTTCTTCGAACATGTGCCAGTCAAAATTCGCTAAAAATTCTTCCGGATTTACTTTTGCCGCTTTTGGAGCTTCCACTGTTTCAGCCACTTCTTCTTTAGCAACTTTTTCAGCTTTTGGTGCTTTTGCAACCTTTGGAGTTTCAACTACTGCTTCTTCAGCCACTTCTTCAGCTTTTGGCGCTTCAACTGTCTCAACTACTTCTTCAGTAATTTCTTCAGCTTTTGGCACTTCTACTGTTTCAACTACTTCTTCAGTAATTTCTTCTTTAGCTTTTGGCGCTTCTACTGTTTCAACTACTTCTTCAGGAGTTTCTGTTTGGGCTTTCGCCGCTGTTTGATTTACTTCAGGAGCATCATTTTGCTCTTCAGTGTTTTTTGTTTCTTCAGACATACTTGCTGATGATCATTATTTGTATCTTATTGCTATCCAGATTTTTATACGATTATAGCGCAAAGAGTTGGTTTACATTATTTTTTTTCTCATTCCTTTTAAAATCTGCTCTCGTTAAAAGGAGTGCAAATTTACTTAATTTATTTTATTATAACAAAAAGAAAATGAAGCATTTAATAATAAATTAAATTGCAAGGCATATTTGATTTACGATTTTCGATGTACGATTTTCGATGTGCGAAATTTGATTTTACATTTTTGATTTTTCTACCAAAGAAAAATTGTTGTCACACGAGCGAAACGCTAGCGCCAGCAACCGGGAACTTCGGACTTCGGTCTTCGGTCTCCAGACTTCAGACTTTTTCAATTATCTATCCAAGTTTTAAAATCTTTAACGCGTTCACGGCTTACAATTATTTCTGAATCTTTAAAGGAATTCAACACACGCTGGCGCGAGCGTCCCGCTCGTGCTAAAACCTAAAACTAAAATTGAAAATATAAATATTATTTTTACTTAAAAATCCTTGTTTTTTTGCCAAAACACGACTGGTGTAACAACGGAATTCGTAGACACGAGCGAGACGCTCGCGCTAGCAACCGGGAACTTCTGTACTTCTTCCGTCTTCGGTCTACTGACTTCCGACTTTTTCAATTATCTATCCAAGTTTTAAAATCTTTAACGCGTTCACGGCTTACAATTATTTCTGAATCTTTAAAGGAATTCAACACCACTTTTAATCGGCTGTTTGAATATGAAATAATGTCTTTTATGGCATTTATATTGATGAAATATTGCCTATTGACCCTGAAAAATGTTGATGGCTGCAACTTTTCTTCCAATTGTTCTAAAGTGTCTTCCAAAAGATACGTTCTATGGTCGATTGTGTAAATATTTGTTGCTTTATTTTCGCTGAAAAAACATTCGATAGCATCTACAGAAATCATTTTTAAATGCGGACCTATTTTAACGGTGAATCGGGTTTTGTAGTTTTTATTGGCCGGGGCAATCAAATGCTTAATTTGTTCCAGATTTAAAACCCCTTTTGATGAGTTTGATTGTAACTTTTTATATTGATCAATCGCATTTTCAAGTTCATCGATGTCAATTGGTTTCAGCAAATAATCGACACTGTTTAATTTAAAGGCTTTTAAGGCATATTCATCATACGCCGTTGTGAAAATGATGGCGCTTTTAATGTCTACTTCCTCAAAAATTTCAAACGACAATCCGTCGGAAAGCTGAATATCCAAAAACAACAAATCGGGATGCTCATTGTTCATAAACCAATTGATGGATTCTTCCACCGAATGCAACATCGCAATGGGTTCAATCCCAAATTCATTCAGCATTCTGCTCAATCTTCTCGCGGCCGGCTTTTCATCTTCAATAATAACTGCTTTCATTTTTGGTATTTTTGATTTTTGATGTACGATTTTTGATATACGATTTTTGAATATTTAATTTAAATTTCAGCTTTCAACTTCCAACTTCCAACTTCCAACTTTAAAATTCCCCCTTCGGGGCAATGTCATTAAGTTAAGGAAATATTTTGTCATTGCTTCGCCAGTTCGCTATCGCTCGTGTCCGACAAAGGAGGAATCGCAACAAATGAGCACGTATGATGGGATTCCTCGTACCTCGGAAGGGCAAAAATAATGCTTAAACATCTTAACTTAATGACATTGCCCATCGGGGGTTAGGGGGCCTTTATTCCCAAAATTCTCGTTTATCCTTGTCCATAAATTCTTTTATTTTTTGGTCTTCCCAGTTTTTGCCAAAAAGAATGTCCATTCCAAAAACACCAAATGCGTGAAATGCAAGTCCGATTCCCCAAAATAAAACGGTGTTATACGATTGCCATTCCCATAAAACTTCAGTTCCTCCATCAGAAAAGACCCTTGCAATCAATAAAAATGCATTTACCAAAATGTAAACCATTAAATGTACATAAAATCCTTTGATCGATTTTACCCTTTTTTTAGCGCGTAAATATTTTTGTTCTTCTGTATATTCGGTTTTCATAATTATTCTTTTTAGCATTAAATTTTATCCTTATCCATAAATTCTTTAATTTTTCTGTCTTCCCAATTTTTTCCAAACAATAAATTATGATTGAAAGCTCCCAAAGCGTGGAATGTGAGTCCGATTCCCCAACCAATCATCGGGAACCAAAACCACTGAAATTTAGGAGAAAATTTCAGATTTAAGAATATTAAAAATGGCATCGTAATTAAGAAGGCAAATAAACTCCAATAAAACTCTTTCATTTTTTCAATTTTCTTTTTAGCCCTGATATATTTTTGTTCTTCAGTATATAGTGTTTTCATTTTTTTATTTTTTTGATTTACGATTTTTGTCCTATCCCCAACCCCTACCCCGGCAGGTAAACTTTCCTAAGGAAAGGGAGTTTGATTGAAAAAAGAAAAGTATTTACAACACTTGTCTTCGGTCTTCAGTCTTCGGACTTCGGTCTTCTGACTTTTTTACTCCCAATACTGCTTGTCTTCATTGTCCATATATTCCTTAATTTTTCGTTCCTCCCAATCTTTTCCAAGAAACGGATTGTAACTGAAGGCTTTGAAACCGTGAAAAATGAGTCCGATTCCCCAACCAAACATAGGAAACCAAAACCATTTGAATTGTGGCATATAATTTAAATTTATAAAAATTAAAATAGGAATAACAATGCAATAGGAAATTAAACTTCCATAAAATTCTTTGATGTCATGCACACGTTCCACTGCTCTTAAATATTTGTTGCTTTCTATAGTTTCTGTTTTCATTGTTTTTGTTTTTTGAGTTAATAATGGTAATTTTACGATGAAATTTTCTGTGGTTTTTTCAACCACCACTTTTTTCAAGGTGATTAAATGATAGCGGTCTATAATGTTTTTCAATCCTATTTTGGTGCCGTTTTCCATGATTGATTTCGGATTAAAATTATTGGAAACCACTAAATAACCGTTTTCTTCAGTAATGGTTACTTTTAGCGGATTTTCTTCGGAAACCACATTGTGTTTTATGGTATTTTCCAGCAATAACTGTAATGACAATGGTAAAATCTTAAATTCTGAATCGCTTGATTTTTCAGGAATTTCAAAGGTTACGGCATTTTCAAATCGCATTTTTAGCAATTCCATATAGGTTTTGGCAAAAGCCAATTCTTCATCCAATTCAATTAAATCCTTATTTTTTTGTTCTAAAACATACCGGTACACTTTTGAAAGTTTGGTGGTAAATTTTTCGGCAAGTTTCGGATTTTCGCTAATCAAAGATGTCAAAACATTCAAACTGTTGAACAAAAAATGCGGATCAATCTGACTTTTTAGCGATTCATATTTGGCCGTTTCGGTTTTGGCAACAATTTGCTGTTCCTTTACTTTTTTCTCAGTTAAAGCTTTATAAAAATAAATGGTGTGAAATACCAAACTTACTATTAAAGTGATTACCAGTCCAAAAGTATAGTAAGATGCTGCATGTACATCGTTAATAAAACTTTCAATAGGTTTTCCTAAAATAACCACCAATGTTACAAATCTTAATACGACAAGCCCTATCATTGTGATCATTACAGATCCGGAAGCGCCTAAAATCAATCGTTTCTTCGTGTTTTCTTTCCAATCAAATTTGCTATCTAAAAAATAAAAGAAATAAGCATTAAGCGAGGTCAGCACAAAAGCGTACATAAAATGAATACTAATAATGGTAAACAATTCATTTAAAGGCAAATTAAATCCGCCGTTAAACAGCAAGCGTTCTGTTACAAATATTGCCAATGCTAATATTGCGGCTATTTTTAGGATGTATTTCAGATCAAATTTCATTTAAACTTTTTTTGGTATTTACAACGGCAATTTAAAATTTAATTTCTAAATTAAGTGCATTCTCTTTTACTTCAAATTTTGAACTGACAAATTCAGGCGGACCAAAATTTAAGGGATTGTTTGAGCTTCCGTAACTTTCTTTTGGCATCCCGTTGATATCAAAATCCATTCGTCCGTTATTATTTTCATCGTGAAAACAAAGGATGGCATAAAAACCTTGTGAAACACCCTCAAACACAACAGTGCTTTTTCCTTTTTCAACTGAAGCAGATTTGGCATAAATAGGCTGTTGCATAAAATTTTCTTCGTTATAAAAACCGAAATTTACAGTTCCTGTATCGTTCAATGCATTGACCACTGAAACGGTAACCGAGATTCCTTCTCCTAAATTCTTTGGCGTTGTTTGTGCAAAAATCATTGATGAAATCAATAATGATAGCGCTAAAATTACTTGTTGCATACTTTTCAAATTTTATTGTTAATGTTTATTTACATTGTCAAAATTGGCAAGATTTATCTCATTATAAAATTTTTACTTTCTCAATTGTCGTTTATTTCCCCTGAATCGTAAAAATTGGCTGCCTAAACCTTAAAATGCTTATTTCACCCAAATTATTTAATAAAACTCTTTTGAAAAAACCCTAACATTCATCATATTATTATATTAAAAAGTTTGTACTTTTATAAAACTTTTTATAAAAACCATTGAATTATGAAAATATACGATGACAAACACATTAAAAATGTTGCTTTTGTTGGTGCCCATAAAAGTGGTAAAACAACATTGGCCGAAACCATGCTCTTTGAAGCCGGATTAGTCAGCCGCCGTGGTAGTATTGAAAAC
>JAUYUA010000103.1 GCA_030694935.1 Lutibacter sp.
ATTTTATTGGGACTCTTTCCATAAAGTTCATCCTCAATTTGAAGCTGCTTTCTTTCACCCACTGCGCTAACAAATCTGACTAATATTCTTCTGTTAACTTGCATTTCTCAAATTCAGAATCCTCTTTTTTGAATTTGGTTGAAGTATAATGTGCTTTTTCAATAAAAGAAGTTTGCACGTGGTTGATGGTGTAAAAACCATTTTCCATAATGTTTTCAAAGGTATGTCTTGGCACATCTTGGGCTGGCCGCAAAACAAAACCCAACAGCGCGGGGTCGCTTCCAAAATGCATCACCGAACTAAAAATGGCCAGATTTGTCTCTTGTTTTGGTGAAATTGTACCGATTAAATTTGCGGGTTTTATGCCGGTAATTGAATTGATGAGATTTAGCTTTTTAACGCGATCCAGATTTTTGAGGTCGTTTTGGGTGAAGTGCATTTGGGTTAATTTAGATGGTTTTGCTAACGTTTTGAAATTTTATTTGAGCTTATGGTTCGTTGTCTCGAGCATTTGAAGCGGGCGATTTCTCCGCTTCTCTTCTTAAGATGCTTTTGGCTAATTTTACTGTTTACCCTTTTGCGCCACAAATTAAAACTATTCAACTTTAATTGGTTTCGCATCAATTTAATCACTTCTTTTTCAGCCAGTCCAAACTGGTATTGAATGGCCTCAAAAGGCGTTCTGTCTTCCCAGGCCATTTCAATAATTCGATCTATTGAAATGGCGTTTTGCTCTTTATTTTCGATGTAATCAGCAGCAATCATTGCAAAATCTTAAAGCGATTTATAACTATTGATCATTACGTTCTGTGCTTTTAAATCGTACATTAAATTATAAAGGCCGAAAAATGTTCGGTTGATGTAAATAAAATGCTTGGAACCACGGTTTCCGTTCATGTTTTTAAGCTCGGTGCTTTTTGCATAACTTTCGGCCAATGAGGCAATTTTTTGAAAGAAAACTGCATCAGAAAAATCAAATTCTTCCTGCTGAAATGGCTGCGTAAACAAGGTCAGCATTTCGTGAAACATTCCTGTAAAAAACACGATCTCCTCTTTTGAATCATCTTCCTGTAAAATTTCCAATTCGAACAATTTTGCGCGAAAAATAGTCGGATTGTTGATCATTTCCGGATTCACCAATTCAAAATAAGGCACATAAAAATCGTTTGGTATTTCTTTGATACAGCCAAAATCGAGCGCAACAAGTTCGGTGTTTTTTGTGATCAGAAAATTTCCCGGGTGCGGATCGGCGTGCACTTTTTTAAGCACATGAATTTGATACATGAAAAAATCCCATAAAGCCTGTCCCAATTTATCGGACTTTTCCTGATCGGTATTTACTTTCGTAAATTCGGAAAGGTGTAAACCCGTCATCCAATCCATCGTGATGATTTGCTCTGTTGAAAGCGCTTCATAATAAGTTGGAAAAAGCAAATTTGGAATGTGTGCGCAAGCTTTTGAAATTTCTTTGCTTTGCTTAATTTCCAGTAAATAATTGGTTTCTTCAATCAGTTTATCTTCAACTTCCTTAAAATAGCGGTCGGATCCTTTTCCTTTGATATTGAACATGCTCATCGCAATAGGCTTCACCATCGCCAAATCGGAAGAAATACTGCCGGCAATTCCTGGATATTGGATTTTTACCGCCAATTTTTTACCGTCTTTTTCTGCTTTGTGAACCTGGCCGATACTTGCTGCATTTACCGAAGCTGCATCAAAAGTATCATAAATTTCGTTTGGCGATTTTCCAAAATACCTTTTAAAGGTTTTTAAAACCAATGCCGGAGACAATGGCGGAACCGAAAACTGCGCCAAGGAAAACTTTTCAACATACGCACTTGGCAAAATGTTTTTCTCCATGCTCAGCATTTGGGCAACTTTTAAAGCGCTTCCCTTTAAATTTTTGAGTCCGTCGTAAATATCTGTGGCATTTGACTGGTTCAGTCTTTCTTTGGCATCAACTTCAGAATTAATGAGTTTATCTCCGTAAAATTTAAGGTAATTAACGCCCACTTTGGCGCCGGTTTGCACCAATTTTGAAGCCCGTGAAATTTTTGAGGTTGGAATATAATCGATCGTCTTCATAAGCTTAAACTCTTGGATTCATTTTTTCTTTGAATAAAAATTTACCCAAATCGATAATGCTTTTTAAAGGTTGAACATTGATCAAATCGAAACTTGCGTTTAACGATTTTTCAATAAAAATATCTGTTTTTTCAAAGGAAGCGGAGATGTCATCCAACCAAAATTTCATGGTAATCAACAATTGGATCCAAGCGCTTTCTTCAAGCGATTTTTCTTGAAATTTTTTCAATTTATCCTGTTTCACATCAATCATTTCAATTTCCAGCTCACTTACAAATTGGGTAAATCGATGTTTTAAATCGTACAATTTGCCCAACGCTTTCATATTATTTTTATGCATTTTTAGCGCATAAACCACATAACTTCTGTTAGCCGTCAAGATTTCGAAAAAAGTAAAATAGAAGCTCAGCAATTTGTTGCGGGCATCAAAAGCCTGGAACTCTTCACTTTTGGACAACATTTCTAAAGTATTGTCGAAAAATGTCGCAAAAATAGCCTTTTCCAGTGCTTCAAAAGAACCGTAAAATTTGTAAAATTCAGCTTCGTCAAAATTATTTTCCTTTGCAAAAGAGTAAACTGATACAGGATTTGCATTATTTTCCAAAACATAATTCATGTAATTTGAAAATAACATATTGGCAGTGAGTTTCTTTTTAGCTTTCATCATATAAATATTTGAGCACAAAGATACATAATGTTTAATGTTAATACAAATATATTAAACAAAATAAATTTGATACTTTAAATATTTATGATTCAAGTATGAAATAAGAACTAAATAGAGAATATTTTTTGCTTACTATTTTAAACAAATGCTTAAACAGATTTTTAAATGTTTAGTTTGCAAAACTTATTTGATAAAGAGAAGAAATACTTTATTCAATAGGGTTATTTGTGGTTTATGACACTGAAAAAAGCGGCTAATTTATCTACATCCAAAAGTCCGTTTGTTCTTACGCCGCTGCATAAATCCAATCCGTAAGGATTCACTTCTTTAACTGCCTGCAAGGCATTTTCCAACATTAATCCGCCAGCCAAAAAAACCGGAATTTTTACTTTATTCACAATTTCTTTACTAATTTCCCAATTGTGAATTCTCCCAGTCCCTCCCAATTCTTTTGTGGCTAGGTTTGGATTCCCGCTATCCAATAAAATCATGTCCACAAATTTCGAAATTTCAAGTGCTTCGTCAATGGTTCTTTCATCTAAAACGTGTAAAACCTGAACAATTTTAACGTGGGGCAATGCCGCTTTAATTTGGGCGTGAGAACCTTGTGTTAGCGCATCGACCAACTGAATGGTTGTGGTATTTACTTTTAAATAATGCTGAATTATTCTGTCTGCACTTGTTTCGCTTGTCAGCAAAAAAGTTTCGATTTGTTTTGGGACGAAAGCCGCAATTTCTGCAATTAATTGATCGCTTATAACTCCGGGGCCGCTTGGCATATGGCCTACCAAACCCAATGCGGAAGCACCTGCATTTATGGCGGATTTAGCCTCTTCTATACTGCTGATACAGCAAATTTTAACGCGTATTTTTTTCATTTAACCGCCAATGGTAGACATGCTCTCTGAAACAGCGTTTCCTCGGGCAGCTTCAGCTATAAATCCGTTTTCGGGTTTGTGATGAACGGTATCGATAAATAGTTGTTTCAATTCATCATCGCTGGCGCCATTTCTTATAAAGTCACGAACGTTAAAAACGCCGCCATCAAACAAACAGTTTTTAAATAATCCGGTGGCCGTAATTCTAATCCGGTCGCAATCGTTGCAAATAGTGCGCGTAAATGCCGGAATAATACCAAAAGTACCTTGGTAATTTGGAATGCGATAATTTACCGAAGTAGATGATTTTTTGGATAAAATAGGTTCCACATCCAAATAATTATTTTTGATAAGGTTCAGTATTTTTTTAAAATTCCAAACTTCTGAAATATCTCTTTGCCCTTTTCCGTTAAAAGGCATTTCTTCAATAAAACGAACGGCGATATCCTTGTTTTTGGTAAGTTCAATAAAATCGATGATCTCATCGGTATTTACGCCAGATTGCACCACAACATTTAATTTTAATTTCAAACTGCTTTTCTCAAGCTTTTCAAAAGTGTCATAAACACTGTCAAAAACATCTCTTCGGGTAATTTTTGCAAATTTTTCCTTCTGAAGGCTGTCTAAACTCAAATTAATGGCATTGATTTTAAATCTCTCTAAATCATCAATATGGTTTGAGATTAAAGCGCCATTGGTGGTGATGTTGATTTCATCAAGCTTGTCGTTAAAAGAAAGCGACTCCAAAAAATTCACAAAATCTTTTCTTACAAAAGGTTCGCCGCCTGTTAAACGCACTTTATTAACGCCCAATTCTGAAAGTACTCGGGTAATTCGGTACATTTCTTTATAGGAAAGCAATTCTGTCCTGTCTACAATGTCAATTCCTTGGGCAGGCATACAGTATTGGCAACGCAAATTGCAGCGATCGGTGACTGCCAATCGCAAATAGGTGATTTTTCTTCCGAATTTATCTAATAACTCCATTAATTCAGGGTAATTTTATTTCTTCCCAATGTTACTGTTTCTTCTTTTTCCAGTTTTTCCAAAATTCGTGATATCGCTTCTCGGGAAACCTTCAAATCGCGCGCAATGTCAAAATGCTTTTTATTGATTGTGTTTTCGTTGGTGGTTAAACTGTTATATTCCAAATATTTTATCAACCTAAACTCCAAGTTTTCAAAAGCGATGTCATTAATTTTTTCAATTAAATAAGCTGTTTGCTGATGATTCAATTTAAAATAAAAAGAACGCCACGTCCCGTATTTTAAAAACCACGAAATTACAACTTTCGCAGGTATTGCAATGTATGTTACGTTACTTTCAGCTTCCAGCCTAATGTCACATTTTTTATTTTCTATAGCATAGGTTATGGCAATTGCGCTGGTTTGTTTTGGTTTTAAATAATGTAAAAAAATGCCATTTCCTTTTCCGTCTCGTCGTTTTACTTTTACAATTCCTGAGACAATTAAGGGAATAAACTCAATATCTGTTCTTACATCTATAATTATTTTATCGGCTTCAACCGATTTTAAAATGCCATTGTTGCAGATTTCAGTCCGTAAATTTTCTTCAAATACATCTGAAAAATTAGCTGCAACAATATCGTGTATTTTCATGCTGTTTATTGATGCTTATTAATGAGGTAATTTATCTTTATATAGTCCGTAAAAAAACGCCCCCAACGTAGCGCCAAAAATGACCACCAAAATGGAAACAACGCCTTTACCGATTAAAACAAACATGGGTCCCGGACAAGCGCCGGCCAAAGCCCAACCTAATCCGAAAAGGATTCCGCCCAAAAGATTGCGAGACAATCCCTCTTTTTTAGGCGTCACATATATTTCCTCTCCCTTAAACGTTTTTACCATTTTTTTCTTGAATAAAAACATGCTAATCATCCCAAGCAATATTGCTGAACCAATAATTCCATACATGTGAAACGATTGGAATTTAAACATTTCGTATATTCTGAACCACGAAATTATTTCGGCCTTGCTCATTACAATTCCGAATAGAATACCCACTAAAAAAAACTTTATAAACTTCATAACGTTACAATATTAAGGGTAAAATTAACCAGGTCATCACCAAACCGCCAATAAAAAAGCCGATTACGGCAATTAATGACGCCAATTCTAAATTGCTTAAGCCAACAATTGCGTGGCCAGATGTACAGCCGCCTGCCCAACGCGCACCAAAACCAACCAAAAAACCGGCGATGATTAAGATTGAAAAACCTTTTAAAGTGAGCATCGTATCTACACTGAAAATTTCATCGGGCAAATAAGATTGGCCAGCATTCATAATGCCAATATCGGCTAAATCTTTTATCGTTTGCGGATTTATGGCAACCGCATCGGTTGTTGTTAAATAATTTGATGCTATAAAACCGCCAGCAATAGAACCGGCAATAAAAATTAGATTCCATAAATTCTCCCGCCAGTCAATTTTAAAATAATTGACAAACTTTCCAGCTCCGCCAATGGAACAAAATGTTTCCAGATTTGATGACACACCAAATCGTTCACCAAAATAATACAGCAAAAACATGATAAACGAAAGTATAGGACCGGCAACATACCATTCCCAAGGTTGCAGAATAAAATCCATAATTATATGTAATTAAGAAACTATCAAAAATATCTTAAAAATTAAATTATTTTGTGATTTACATCACTTAATTTAAAATTCCAGGATCTCAATCTTATTTCTGTGCAGCTTTATTTTTCCTTCATTTTCAAGTTGCTTCAGCAATCGTGAAATAACAACGCGAGACGTATGCATATCATAAGCGATATCCTGGTGCGTAGTGTTTAGTGATGTTTCTCTCATAATTTGGGCTTTGTCCGTCAAATATTTATACAAACGCTCACTCATATTCATAAAAGCCAAACTATCTATAGTTTCCATCATTTCATTTAAACGAATGTTATAGCTTTCAATCACAAAATTTCGCCATGATTTATATTTTAACATCCACTCATCCAGTTTTTCTTTCGGAAGAAAAATAATTTCAGATTCTTTTTCAGCGGTGGCTCTAATTCCGCATTTGCCATTGGAGATGGCGCTCGCGAACGAACTGGCGCACGTGTCACCGCGTTCCAAAAAATACAATAAAATTTCCTCTCCGTTTTTATCTTCGCGCACAATTTTAATGGCGCCTTCCAACAACAATGGAATGCCTTTCATTTTATCGCCTAAATCGACCAATATTTCATTTTCACGCAATTTTTTATAAACACCTACCTGAACGATTTCATCAATCAATTCCTTTTCAAATACAAACGAATAATATTTTTCCAGTTTTTCTCTCATTTTTCTATAAATTCTAAAATTTTTGCAGTTGCTCCCGTTTTGTCAACCACCTGTTTTTTGGCGTTTACTCCGATTTTTAGTCTCATTTCATCAGACTGATAAAATTTTTCTAAATGCAAAGATAATTCTTTAACATTATCCACAACAAAGCAAGCCTTATTTTTCACCAAATCAACGGCTTCATTAAATTTATGGTAATTTGGGCCAATTAAAATGGGAATACCAAATGTTGCAGGTTCCAAAACATTGTGCACGCCTGTTTTTGTAAAACCACCGCCAACATACGCAATTGAGGCGTAACTGTAAATTTTGGTCAGAATCCCAACAGTATCAATGATAAAAACCTGATAGTCGGAAAGATTTTTATTGCCTTTTTCTGAAAACAAGACCGCTTTTTTAGTAATGCTGTTTTTTAGCTCAGCAATGTCTTTTGGGTTAATATTATGAGGCGCAATTATGAATTTTTCATTTTCTGAAGTTTTGTTGTTGATATAATCCACCAGCATCATTTCATCTTCTTTCCAGGTGCTTCCGGCAACAACGGTATACTTATTATTAATAAATTCTTCAATAAACGGCAACTTGTTATTTTGTTGGGTAATTTCAAAAACACGGTCGAAACGCGTATCGCCGCTTACGGTAACATTGTTGAAATTGATGCTGTTGAGCAATTGTTTGGAGTTTTCATCCTGAACAAAAAAATGGGAAAAAGACAAAAGCGATTTGCGCATCCAATCGCCATATCCTTTAAAAAATGACTGATTTTCCCTGAATATTCCAGAAACCAGCAAAGTTTCGATATTTCTTGCTTTTAGTTCTTTCAACAAGTTTGGCCAAAATTCATATTTCACAAAAATGGCCAGTTGCGGATGAACAATATCAAGAAATCTTTTCGCGTTTTGCGCGGAATCTAAAGGCAAGTAACAAACCACATCGGCATATTCATAATTTTTACGGACTGAATATCCTGATGGTGAAAAAAATGTCAGCACCAATTTTTTGTTTGGAAATTTTAGTTTCAACTTTTCAATAATCGGTCTTCCCTGTTCAAATTCGCCCAAAGAAGCGCAATGCATCCAGATCACTTCATCGGCTTCTGCAATTGCCTGTTGTAATTTAAAAAATGTTTGTTTTCTTCCATCAATAAAAAGTTTGATTTTTTTATTGAAAAGTGCCGTTATTTTTAAGACAAAACCGGCAAACAAAATAAGTAAGTTGTATAAAAAGTACATAAGCGCAAATGTAGTAAATAGCGCATAAAAAAACTCCCAAACTTAAAAGTTTGAGAGTTTAAAATATATAAAATCTACATATTATGCTTCGATAGGATCGATAGAAACAAATGATTTATTGTCTTTTCTTTTTGAGAATTTTACCAAACCATCCACTCTAGCGTGCAAAGTATGGTCTTTTCCCATATATACGTTATCACCAGGATGGTGTTGAGTTCCTCTTTGACGAACAATAATGTTCCCTGCAATTGCAGCTTGTCCACCAAATATTTTTACGCCTAGACGTTTCGATTCCGATTCCCTACCGTTCTTCGAACTACCTACTCCTTTTTTATGTGCCATGACCTTATGGTTTTAAAATTTTGGTTCTTACTTAGTTAATGCTTCAATTAATTCTGCTTTTTTCAAAGAAGTGTATCCTTCAATACCACTTTCTTTAGCCAAAGCTTTTAATTCAGCAACAGTCATTGAATCTAAATCAACAGATGCAGTTTCTTTTACTGCTTCAACTTTAGCTTTAGGAGTTTCTTTTTTTGCAGCAGCTTTTTTTGTGGCGCCACTGGCAAAAATACCTTCAACCTGAATTTCAGTTAAAGCTTGGCGATGACCATTCTTTTTTCTGAATCCTTTTCTTCGTTTCTTTTTGAAAACGATTACTTTATCACCTTGAAGGTGACCTAAAATTTTGGCCGTTACTTCGGCTCCTTCTATAGCTGGGGCGCCAACTGTTATTGTACCATTATCGCCAACAAGAAGCACTTTATCAAAAGAAACACTTGCTCCTTCTTCTTCTTGTAAACGGTGTACGTAAACTTTTTGGTCTTTTGCTACTTTAAACTGCTGCCCTGCTATCTCTACAATTGCGTACATAAGCTTTGTTTTTATTCGCTTTATTAATTAAATTGGTTGCCTTTTCTACTTAGGCGGGTGCAAATATATGTCTTTTTTCTTATTTCTGCAAAACAAATTTACAGCAAATAAATTACTATTACCCTGAGCGGAGCCGAAGGGCATTCAATAGCGCTTCATAAATTAAATTATTAAAAAAGGCTTAATTCTAATAAGAACAGCAATTTATATAGCGTTATTTTGGGCGTTCCCCGCCAGCTGGCGGGTCGGGCTTTTCGTTACAATCTTTTTTGATTCACCAAAAGGGCAAATCAAAAAAGGATTTTCACTGCAATCCCTAACCATTACTGTTATAAATAGAACTTAGCCTTAAAAAACAATTAGGATATTTACAAATAATATTTTAGGCATGCCTAACGAACAGGCAGGTTTACGATTTTTAAAATGGTGTAATCAAATGTTAACCATAGCAAAATTTCGTACTTTGCGTATTTCTTTGCGAAATTTGCGGTTATAAAAATTTCAATTGAATTGATTTTTTATAATTTTTTTCGTGGTTTGTTGATAAAAAACAAAATTAAAATTAAAAAATTAACAGTAACCTAAAAATAATTTTTAACCCTATTTTTTCTTTGTGAATCTTATTGTTTTTCTTTGTGAATCCATGTGCAATAAAGATTTCACCATTTACATTGAGGCAATAAAATAGATACAAAGCAATTCAAAATAGCCTATTTTAGAATCTATCTGATTAGCTCCCAAATGCAAATAACAAATGCAAACAAAATATTTTTATATTTCCAAGATAAACATGTTAAAAAAGACAATCAATATCGTAATTTAGCGTTAAAATGTAACAAAATTATTTTTTGGCACACCAATCAAACAAAATTATAAACAATTAAAAATCGAAAAAAATGAAAAAGTGGTTAATACCTGTAATCATAGTAGCAGTACTGGCTTTCGCCGGTTACAGCTGGGTAAAAGGATTTTACAACACGGCAATTCAGTTGAATGAAAATGTTTCAGAAAGTTGGGGAAATGTAGAAACAGCCTATCAACGCAGAAATGATTTAATTGGAAATTTGGTAAACACCGTAAAAGGCGCTGCCGATTTTGAAAGAGAAACGTTAACATCCGTAATCGAAGCGCGCGCAAAAGCAACTTCAGTACAAATTGACCCGACAAACATTACGCCTGAGCAATTGGCGCAATTTAACCAGGTTCAGGGCGGTTTAAGCGGGGCTTTAAAAAGTTTGTTGGTGACGGTGGAGCGTTATCCCGATTTAAAAGCAAACCAAAATTTCCTGAAACTGCAAGATGAATTGGCAAGTACGGAGAATCAGATTTTAACGGCTCGCACACGTTTTAATGAAGCTACCAAGCCATTCAACAATCACGTAAAGAAATTCCCAAATTCAATTTTGGCCGGATTTTTTAATTTTGACGGCAAACCTTATTTTGATGCCGAAGCCGGTGCAGAAAATGCGCCAGATGTACAATTTGATTTTGGTAAAAAAGAATAATGTCAAAAATTGAAGAATTTTTAACCGTCGAACAAGAGCAAGACATTATAAAAGCGATTGAAGTGGCAGAAAAAAACACTTCAGGAGAAATCCGTGTCCATATAGAAAAAATTACCGATTTACCTCCATTGCAAAGAGCTTTGGAGGTTTTTCATTTGTTGGAAATGGACAAAACCGATTTAAGAAACGGCGTGTTGATTTATGTGGCCATAGAAAGCAGAAAATTTGCTATTTTAGGTGATGAGGGAATCCATACAAAAGTGACCGAAAATTTTTGGGATGCAGAAAAAGAATTGATGCTTTCCTATTTTAAAAAAGAAGAATTTTCAAAAGGAATTGAACTTGCCATACGCGAGGTTGGAAAAAAACTGAAAGAATTTTTTCCTTATCATTCAAGTGATACCGACGAATTATCTAATGAAGTTTCAAGAGGATCATAGCTAATTATGTACAATTCAATTAAAAAATATATTCCGTTGTTTATTGCCATTCTCTTGGTGCAGGTTGCTTTTTCTCAATTTACCATTCCGGCAAAACCAAAATTGCAAACCAGCGTTTACGATTATGCAAAGTTGCTAACCAGCGAACAAAAATCGGCACTCGAAAACAAACTAATTCAATATTCAGATTCCACCTCAACACAAATTGTGGTGGTAACCATTGAAACCATCGAAGGAGAAGATATTGGCATTTTAACGCCAAAATGGGCGCATGAATGGGGAATTGGCCAGGCAAAAGAGGACAATGGCGTTTTTGTGTTATTGGCCAATAAGGAACGTAAAATATGGATTGCGCCGGGTTATGGCGTAGAACATAAATTAACGGCCGGAATTACGGGAGAATTGACAAGAAATGTTATCATCCCCGAATTTAAAAAAGGCGATTTTTATGGCGGATTGGACAAAGGAAGCGATGCTATTTTTGAGGTTTTAAAAGGCACTTATAAAAATACAAAAAAGCAAAAAGACGAAAGTGGCGGCATCCCAGCTTTTGCCATTATTTTCATTATTTTCATCATCTTAATGGTCATTTTTTCCAAAAAAGACAAAGGCAGCGGAAACGATAAAGGCAAAGGATTCAGAAAAGATTCAACAGGAATGGATATTTTAACAGCCATACTTTTAAGTAGCGCCGGCAGAGGCAGTTTTGGTGGCGGAAGTTTCGGTGGCGGCTCTAGCGGCGGCGGATTTGGCGGTGGCTTCGGCGGTGGCGGATTTAGTGGCGGCGGCGCAGGCGGCGGCTGGTAAATTATTGTTGTTTATCTGTTTAATTTTAATTGTTTAATTTTTTTTATTCCTTAATGAACGCATACGTCGAATTTGTAAAAGCATACCCAATTTACAGTGCCATGATACAATTTGCCGTATTGGGAACTTCGGGCGATATAATATCCAAGTGGATGCAAGCAGGCAAAATATTTTTGCCCTATAAATTACCAATTATTTTATTGAAAATGCTGGAATGGGCAATCATCGCCATTACCATAAAATACGCATTTGTAGGTTATCAGGGTTTTTTGGACAACTTGGTTGCGAATCATTTTGTGCCTGAGATGGGATTGTTTGGAACCGCATTCGCATTATCGGTATTTATGAATTTGCAATACGGTTTGTTTCTGGTTATTTTACACCGGTTTCTGGATAATTTGATTGCCCAACAAAACAATTGGAAAAATATCGACAAAGGAATGCTGTCCTTAATTTGGTTTTGGATTCCGGCACATACCATTACTTTTATGCTCGACAAACCTTATCAAATTGGTTTGGCCGCTATTTGGTCGCTTGTTTTGGGCTTTATTTTGGGCTATTACAACAGGGAAAGCAAATAGTTTTGGTTTTTTACCAATTATTTTTCATTATGTTTGGTTTCTCAAATTTTAGAAAAAATTAGCATGGATATTCATAAAAGTATTTTAAATTTAGAAAAGGCAATTCCATTTTATGATCAGCGCCAAGAATTGGTGTCGGCTAAAAATGTGGCCTGGCATTTAGACCATTCATTAAGAGTGATTAACAATGTTTGTGAATCTTTAAAAACATCCAATCCTGAAAATTACAAGAGCACTATCAGTATACTTAAATTTTATATTTTTTTTAGAGGAAGAATTCCCAGAGGCAAAGCTAAAGCGCCAAAATCTGTGGTTTCAAATGATGAAATTATAAAATCATCTATAGAATCTCAATTGGCTTTGGCGAAAATAAATTTGCAAGAAATTAAAAACTTACCTGCTAACAGCCATTTTCAGCATCCATATTTTGGAAAATTATCTTTAAAAAAGAGTCAGCATTTTTTGGCAATTCACACCAACCACCATCTATTTATTGTTAATGACATACTTGTTAAGTCACCTATGGCATAATGTAAAAATCTCTTATTTTGAAACTTTTTTGCTAATCTAAGGGTGATAGAATCTGTTCGCTTTTGCTATCTTTTTAAACTTCCGTCTTCGGTCTCCCGACTTCTAACTTAAAAACCTACTTCTGCCTAAAATAAACAACGATAGGAACTCCTCTAAAGTTAAAGATTTCTCGCATTTTATTTTCAACAAAACGTTTGTAAGGATCTTTTACGTATTGCGGTAAATTTGCAAAAAACACAAACTGAGGTGTTGGTGTAGGCAATTGCGTACAAAATTTCACTTTAATATATTTTCCTTTATTGGCAGGTGGCGGACTCGATTTTAAGATATCCAGCATCACCTCGTTTAGTTTGCTGGTAGGAATGCGTTTTTTTCTGTTTTCAAAAACTTCAACAGCAGTTTCAATAGCTTTAAAAACGCGTTGTTTTGTTAAAGCGCTTATAAAAATAATTGGCACATCGGTAAACGGCGCAATTTCTTGTCGTATTTTGGCTTCATAATCTTTCATGGTATTGGTTTCTTTTTCCATCAAATCCCATTTGTTTACCAAGATTACAATGCCTTTTCTGTTTTTTTCAGCCAGCCAAAAAATATTTTCATCCTGACCTTCAAATTCTCGGGTGGCATCAACCACCAAAATAGCAACATCACATTCTTCAATAGCTTTTACGGCACGCATCACCGAATAAAACTCTAAATCTTCTTTAACTTTCGATTTTTTTCTGATTCCGGCAGTATCCACCAAATTAAATTCAAATCCAAAACGATTGTATTTTGTGTCAACCGTATCGCGCGTTGTACCTGCAATATCGGTTACAATATTTCTTTCTTCGCCAATCAATGCGTTGATAAACGATGATTTTCCTGCATTTGGCCTTCCAACAACTGCAAATCGCGGCAATTCGTGTTCTTCTGGAACCTCTTCTTCCATATCGGCAACCACAGCGTCCAAAAGTTCACCGGTTCCGCTTCCGTTAATTGAGGAAAGTGTGTAATATTCACCCAATCCAAGATTGTAGAATTCAACGGCATCAGCATCACGCATGGAATTGTCAACTTTGTTGACGGCCATAAAAATGGGCTTTTTTATTTTGCGAAGCATATTGGCAACTTCAACATCCATCGGCGTAATTCCCTCTTCAACATCCACAACAAATATGATATGGTCAGCCTCATCAATAGCCAACTGAACCTGTTTTCTAATTTCTTCTTCAAAAATATCGCCAGAACCAATGGCGTATCCGCCAGTGTCAATAACCGAAAACTCCTTACCATTCCAATCACTTTTTCCGTAATGTCTGTCACGCGTAACACCACTTACCGAATCAACAATAGCGTCTCTTCGTTTTACCAAACGATTAAACAATGTCGATTTTCCAACATTAGGCCTTCCTACAATGGCTACAATATTACTCATGTGTTTTTTAATTTTTTGCAAAATTACGCTTTTTTATTTTTAAAATTATTTGTTATCAATTCTAAATTAGCGATGTAATAAAAAATAGTATATTTCGATTCTGAAAAAACAACGCAATTATGGTTGAAGAAAAAAATAGCGATATCCATTTACGTCCCCGATTTAAAATGAGTTTTGAGGAAAATCATCAAAAACTGATTGCGAAATTTCAAAGGAATGTAAAAAATGCCACCTGTAAATATTACGTTAAAGATATTGACGGGCATATTGTTATTGATATTCCTGCGGAAGAAAATCATTTTTGGTCACCGCAACTGCACCTTGAAATTGAAAAAATTGAAGAAAATAAAAGCATTGTTAAAGGTTTGTTTGGGCCAAAACCACAAGTTTGGACATTTTTTATGTTTATCCATTTTGCCATGGCTTTTGCTTTTATTGGATTTTCAATTGTTGCCTATGTAAAATGGAGTTTAAAAAGTGAATATCAAACAGCTTTGGCTGTTACTTTGTCCTTGCCCATTTTATGGGTAATTATGTATATTTTGGGCAGCATTGGAAAAAGAAGAGGCCACAAACAAATGGATGAACTTTATGGATTTATGATGGAAACGTTAAAAAGTTAAAAGTTAAACAAGACAGAAGACGGAAGTCCGAAGTCCGAAGTTTAAAAAGCCTGTTCCGTTTTTAGTACAGGAGACTGGGGATAGGAATAACTATTCGTTATATCCAAACCTTCTAAGCTGACGTTTGTCGCTTCGCCAGTCTTTATTTACTTTTACGTACAATTCCAGATGAATTTGTTTGTCGAAAAATTTCTCTAAATCTTTCCGCGCTTCAACACCCACACGTTTTAAGGCAGCGCCTTTATGTCCGATAATGATTCCTTTTTGGGTTTCACGTTCCACCATAATGACAGAACGGATTCTGATAATTTTATCACTTTCAATAAATTCTTCAGTCTCCACTTCAACGGAATACGGAATTTCCTTTTTGTAGTGCATCAATATTTTTTCGCGAATGGCTTCATTGATAAAAAACCGCTCCGGTTTGTCGGTTAATTGATCTTTCGGATAAAAAGCCGGCGATTCTGGCAATAATTCAATAATACGTTCAAAAAGTCCGTCGACATTGAACTTTTCCAAAGCAGAAATCACATAAACTTCGGCATTTGGCACTTTTTCTTTCCAGTAAATTACTTTTTCTTCCACCTCTTCCTGCGTAGACATATCTATTTTGTTGATTAATAACAAAACCGGAATGGATGTTGTTTTAATTTTTTCGAAAAAAACCTCATCTTTTAATTCCTTTTCGCCAATTTCAACCATATAAATAAGCACATCGGCATCTTCAAAAGCCGATTTCACGAAATTCATCATAGAATTTTGCAGCTCGTAAGCGGGTTTAATAATTCCCGGCGTATCGGAAAACAGAATTTGGAAATCTTCTCCATTTACAATTCCTAAAATTCTGTGTCGTGTAGTTTGTGCTTTTGATGTGATAATTGATAGTTTTTCACCAACAAAGGCATTCATTAACGTCGATTTACCCACATTAGGATTCCCTATAATATTTACAAAACCTGCTTTGTGATTCATTTTCAAGAGTTAAAATGCAAAGGTAACCTTAAAAATATTTAATTTTAAAAAACTTATTGCTTTTTTAAAAAAAGATGTATCTTTGCAATCCAAATCGCGGGGTAGAGCAGCAGGTAGCTCGTCGGGCTCATATCCGCCAGTTGGCGGACACAAGTTCGAGTTGAAATGAAATAATGAATTATTAAAATATATCGCGGGGTAGAGCAGCAGGTAGCTCGTCTGGCTCATATC
>JAUYUA010000107.1 GCA_030694935.1 Lutibacter sp.
TGGGTAAATGAAACTAGGGTTGCAATCACCAACGCTATTTTGAAAGCTATTTTTGATATTTCCACGAATTTTCCTTTACGAATATAATAGGCATGAACACTTAAAACCATAAATGCCCCTGCTAAAAAAGCGCCTTGCCAAACATGAATAATGCGATCCACACTTGAAGGATTAAAAACCATGGCCCAAAAATCGGTTACTTCAGCCCTTGCAAAAAAACCTTCTCCAACAATGTGATAACCTGCCGGGGTTTGTTGCCAACTATTGGCCACCACAATCCAAACTGCCGAAAACATAGAACCTAAAAAAACACCAATGGTAGAAATAAAATGAACTTTAGGTGAAACCCTGTTCCAGCCGAAAATTAATATTCCTAAAAAAGTACTTTCCAATCCGAAAGCAAATAAACCTTCGGCTGCCAAAGCGCTTCCAAAAATATCTCCAACATATCGGGAATAAACGGCCCAATTGGTACCGAATTCGAATTCCATGATAATTCCTGTGGCAACACCAATTCCAAATATGATGGCAAAAATTTTCAACCAAAACCTTGTTAAAACTTCATATTCTTTTTTTCCGGTTTTTAGGTACAAGCCTTCCGTGATTACCATAAATAATCCAATTCCTATGCTTAAAGGAGGAAAGATATAATGAAAGGCAATAGTAAAAGCAAACTGAATTCGGGATAATATTTCAACATCCATAAGCGTAAGATTAGAATAAACAAATTTAACTCTTTAATTATTCTTTAAAGGAGTTTTTATTATTTAATTCGTCAGGTTATTTTGAAATTTCCGCTAACAGGTTTAAGTAAAAATGATTTCCATAATTTATAGCTTGCGATTTAAACCGAGGCTATGCATTAGAAGTAATGGTTGGCTTTACAATAAAACCACCTTCATTGACAATGTACAAGCCAATGCCGATTATTGCCAGAGTTACGCTAACTGTCTGTATCATAATTTGGCACAAGTAAGTTAGGCGATTATCAAAAGTGGAAAATCGCAAAAAATGTTAAAATATTTGCTGTTATGTAATTATCGCATTGGGTGTATTTATCGAGTTGGCGTTCGTATTCCCAGCCGTAAAAAATGACATCAAGTCAACAATGTTGAAAGCAACAAAGTATGAAGACGTGCAGTAATAATAGTTACATTATTAGCGAGTTTATCTAAATTCTAAATTATTTGTAATAAAAATCGATACTTTTGTAAATTGATTTAATTATTCAGGATTTAATTTTCTATATTTCTAATATTATACCATATTACGCCAACAATTTTATGGTTTTAACTAAAATACGTATGACAAAAAATAAAATAATTGAAGATCAATATAGAAGAACTAGTTTATTTGAAAAAGAAAATGTTAAATACTTGGTTCGTGTTTTAAAAAGATTCAATACGGTACCCAAAATAAATAACATAGATATTATTACTTCCAAGAGTGAGCCAGATATATTTAAAATTGTGCCCAACAAAGCAATTAAAATTGGTTTGTCATTTTTAGATATACCAATTTTAGCTTTGGTTTATTTAAGATATGGCATTGAATGGCAACTTTGGTATAAATCTTTGGGCAAAGAAAAATCTGACACTGTTTTATGTGATTTGGCGGCCCTAAAAGTTACCCAAATATTTTATGAATTATTGCCAAAAGAAGATAAAGAAAAATTAAAAAATCTTGATGATATTTTAATTAATATGATCAAAAATAACGAAGATTTAAATACGGAATCTTTATCAATATATAAAGATTTACAAAATTTTCACGGATTAAACAATTCAAACTTAATCGTTAAAGAATCTTGGAAACCAATTCTTGAAAACTTGGCAAAACCAACAGAATATTTATTGATGTCGGGTGGAGATCTCAGGTTGAATATTGACGAATTAGAATTGTTAAATAAATATGGCTGTCGTCCATTTCCAAGGCCCGAAGCATTTACTTTTGCTTCGTCAACCGCAACAAGTGTGTCAAATTATGCTTTTGACAAAACAGACAAAGTTAGGTCGATATTAATTCAAAACAGCTTAAAAATAGGGTTCAAAGATGCATCTATCGAGTTTTCGGAATTGCTAAAAAACAACCTCAGAAAAACGCTTAAAATAGCTGATGAATGTCAAATAATTTTTTCTCCGTCGGGCACTGATTCGGCGCTTCAAATAGCTGGCATTGCTCAAATAATTTCCCATAAGGAAATTACGCATATTTTAGTTGGTTCTGATGAAACGGGCAGTGGTGTGCCTTCAGCATTAAAAGGATGTCATTTTGAAGATACAACCGCTTTAAATTATCCTGTTAAAAAAGGAGAAAATATTGAAGGATTTAGAGATGTTGATTTGATTAAAATTCCTTTAAGAGATCAAAATGGTGAATTAAAATCTTCAATTCAAATAGATACAGAAGTTTTTGCGGCCATTTCAAAAACCAATAAATCAGGAAGATATACCGTATTGCATGCAATGGATCAATCAAAATTAGGCTACCAATCACCTAGTGAAGAAATGATGCGAAAGTTGGATAGACTCGATAATTTATCTTTACAAATTATTGTGGATTGCTCTCAGCTTAGGCTAGATCCAAAGGATCTGCAAAATTATTTAAACAAAGGATATATTGTCACTATTACAGGAAGCAAATACTTTACCGGCCCTCCGTATTCAGGTGCATTAATTGTGCCTAAAAAGGTTAATAAATTAATTGATTCCGCAAAAAATACGTTGCCGGAAGGATTGAATAATTATTACAATCATGCTGATTGGCCAACCTCATGGTTTTGTTCAAAGGATTTATCAGATGAATTTAATTATGGATCCTATATGCGTTGGAATGCGGCCATAGTTGAAATGGACAGGTATTATAAAACGCCTATTTTATATAGAAATATGGGCATTGAGATGTTTTGCAATTTTGTTGAAGATTCTATTAAAGACGCCTCTTTTTTAGAACCGCTTTTTGAAGATGAAACAAAAAACAACACTTATAAAAGTGAAGAATTCGGACTTAGAAATATTCGTACAATTTTTCCTTTCTTTATTCTTAAAAATAAGGAAGTTTTATCGATTGAAAATGTAAAAAAACTCTATGAATTGTTAAATTCAGACATATCATCTCATTTTGAAGATTCCTCTATGGAAATTGTAAGGCTTGCTGCCCAAAAATGCCATATCGGACAAGCAGTTAACGTAAAATATGGTAACGATGTTGAAAGCGCTGTTTTAAGAATCAGTTTGGGAGCAAGAGTTATTTCTGAAAGTTGGATTAACAGGGATATTAGTATCTTTTTTAGAAATATAGAAGTGCAAATGAATCAAATTACTGTAATAATAAAAAAGATAGAATTGATTCTCAGCAATCCTAAATTGTTGAATTAAACAATAGGTTTTAGTTCAATATTTGGCTATTGTAACGCTATTTAAATTTTCTTTCTATTTAAAACAGATATTTTTTGAAAGATTAAATTCAATGATTTTTGAAAATGCGCGCCGCTAAAGGCACAAGTGCATTAAAAATAAGGGTATTCGGAGAAAATTCGGCATATACCTATAAATTCAGACTTTTTTTCTTTTTATTCTAAGCCAGATTTAAACGCTGGTTCACAATTCAAGGACCTAATAACTTCTAAAAATCTAAACCAATGTTTTACTGTATTTGTCATAGAAATTGGTTGTTTTACAAATGAATATACTGAATTTCAGTATTTTGACCAATAGATAATCCATATTTTATTCTTAAATAATTGCATTCAAAGGTTTTGACACTAAATTTATATAAATATGTTAAATACTAAGACTTAAAATATATTTGTTTTATTAATTTTGCCCTTTCAAACTTAAACAATATGCTGAAATTCTTTCCCGTTCTAGTTGCTTTTCTATTATTTTTATCGATTTCCAGTTGTAGCACCACCAATATAATAGCGGCACTAAAACCAGAACCTGACAATGCCAATCCGTTAGTTTATGAAAATTCGGTTTCGTTTATCAATTTGCCCATTAGCGTAAAATTAAAAGACGTAGAAAATCAAACCAACAACGCTTTAAATGGTTTGATTTATGAAGACAACAACATTGAAGATGACGATATAGAAATGAAAATTTGGAAATTGGCACCAATAACCATTGAAAATGACAAGCAAAGTAATGGCGAAAAAATCAAAACGGTATTGCCTTTAAAAGCATTGGTAAAATATAGAATTGGCACAAAAACTTTGGGCGTGGAATTATATAATACCAAGGAATTCAATCTTGACGGAGTTGTAACATTGATAAGTGACGTGGCTTTGACTAATTGGAAACTAAGTACCAAAACAGAACTAAAATCTTTGGATTGGAATGAAAGTCCTACGATGGTTGTCTTCGGAAAAAATGTACCGGTTACTTATCTTATCAATCCGGCGGTTAAATTATTTAAGTCAAAAATCGAAAAGAAAATTGACGCAGCTATCGAAAAATCGATGGATTTCAAGCCCAACGTTTTAGAAGCTTTAGAAAAAATTTGTACGCCATTTCAAATGAGCGAGGCTTATGAAAGTTGGATGCGAATTGTGCCCATAGAAATTTATTCAACCAATGCCATACTCAAAAATGATACTTTTTTGATGGAAATGGGAATGAAATGCGCGATGACCACTTTGATTGGAAAACAACCAGAATCAAAATTTGATGCATCGAAAATTATCTTAAAACCAGTTACAAAAATACCGAACCAAATCACGGCAAATATTGCTGCGGTTTCCACTTTTGCAGAAGCATCTAAAATAATGACCAAGAATTTTAAAGGACAAGAATTTGGTTCAGGCAATAAAAAAGTGAAAGTGCAAAAAGTGGACGTTTGGCACAAAAATGACAAAATGGTAATTGCTTTGGATGTATTGGGATCGGTAAACGGAACGATTTATTTAATGGGATTTCCGCAGTATAACGAGCAAACTAAAGAAGTTTATTTTGACAAATTGGATTATGCCTTAGATACCAAAAATAAATTAATGCGCACCGCCAACTGGCTGGCACAAGGAATGGTTTTAAGAAAAATTCAGGAAAGTTGTCGTTATTCCATTGTTTCAAATTTGGAAGAAGGAAAACAAAATATGATGACTTATTTGAAAAATTATTCGCCAATGCCAGGCGTTTTTGTCAACGGAAAAATGGAAGATATACAATTCCAAAAAATTCAACTGACTGATAAGGCCATTATTGCTTTCATAAAAGTGAGCGGTACAATGAATGTATCTGTGGATGGTTTGAAATAATTTTAGATTTTACATTTTTATTGTTAATGAAAATTCTTATTTTCATTAACATTGCTTTATCTATTTTTTAGTTTCAATGAACAATTAATAATTAAATGCAGATAAAATTGGGTTAACAAATAAAATTAAATTAGTGGGTTCCATAGCTATTGGTGCAATGAAAATAAAAGTATTTGTTTAAAATTTGGCACGCAATTCCTCACGCAAAAAGAAAAAGGACTTAAGTTAATTACCTAAGTCCTTGATTTGTAAGTAGCGTGATCCAGAATTGAACTGGAGACCTCCGGGTTATGAATCCGACGCTCTAACCAACTGAGCTACCACGCCATTTATTAAGGGTGCAAATATAAAAAATAAAACTTTCGCAGCACAAAATATTCTGTTTAATTTTTAAAATATAATTTTTTTTAAATGGAATATTTATATATATTGTGCTTTTAAAAAAGACTATGACAACAAAATTAAAATTTGAAATGGAATTTCCAATACAGGCTTCGCCACATATGTTATACCAGTATTTTGGTTCACCTTCAGGACTTTCGGAATGGTTTGCAGATAACGTAAATTCGAGAGGCGAAATTTACACTTTTATTTGGAATGGGTCGGAAGAAAAAGCTAAAGTGCTTCAGGAGCGTCCCGATGAAAAAATTAAATTTAAGTGGCTCGGTGATGGTGAGGATAAAACGTTTTTTGAGTTTAGGATTGAAGTAGATGAAATTACCAAAGATGTTTCTTTAATTATTACCGATTTTGCTGCCGAAGATGAAATTGAAGAATCAAAAATGTTCTGGGAAAATCAAATAGAAGAACTAAAAAGAACTATTGGCGCTTAAAAATGAAGCGAGTTATATAAAACCTTGAAGATCTTCAGGGTTTTTTTATGTAGTTTTGCTTCAAAATATTTATAATATGGTCAATTTTAATGGCATCATGCACGATAAATCAAGAGCAATGTTAAACTCAAACAACAGAGCTTTTAACTATGGAGACGCGCTTTTTGAAACGATTAAAATTGCGGATTCAAAAATTTATTTTTTGGAAGACCATTATTTTCGATTAATGGCATCCATGAGAATGTTGCGTATGGAAATTCCGTTAAATTTTACAATGGAATTTTTTGAAAGTGAATTATTGAAAACGGCCGAACAAAATAATCTGGAAAATGCAAGGGTTCGATTGACTGTTTTTAGAAAGGATGGCGGACTTTACAACCCAACAACCAATCAAGTTGATTATTTAATTGTTGCTTCACCATTGACTATTTTGGTAAAAGAAACTTATTCCGTAGATATTTTTAAGGATTATTACCTCAATTCCGATATTTTGTCAACTTTAAAAACAACGAACAAAATAGCCAATGTTTTGGCCAGTATTTATGCTTCGGAAAATGGTTTCGACAATTGTATTTTGGTGAATGAAAGAAAACAAGTGGTAGAAGCCATCAACGGAAATATTTTTACGGTAAAAGGAAATACCATTAAAACGCCTCCAATTACGGAAGGTTGCATTAAAGGAATCACAAGAAAAAAGATTATCGAAATTGTTTCAAAAAGTGAGCATTATACCATAGAAGAAACTGAAATTTCACCTTTCGATCTGCAAAAAGCCGATGAGATTTTTATCACGAATGTTATTGTGGGCATTCAACCGATAACGCAGTATAAAAAAGCCACATTCAATACAAAAGTTTCAAGAGAATTGGCTTTGGCATTAAATAAGTTAATTTAATGCAGGATTTTTTGGAGCGTTTGCCCAAATTTGATATTCACCGCCAAATTCCATCAATTGATTTTTCCACAAAGTAGCGCTGTTTACCTGCAATAAATTGGGATATTTATTTTCTGTGACCACCCATGACGATTCATTTAGTTCTTCTTTCAACTGATCAACAGACCAGCCCGAATATCCTAAGAAAAAACGAATGTCGGAAGATTTTAACACTTGGTTATTCAATAATTCATTTAAAGTTTCAAAATCGCCGCCCCAATACATATTTTTGTCAATTTTAATGCTGTTGGGAATTAAATCGGGAGAATTATGAATGAAATATAGGTTTTCTTGTTCAACCGGACCGCCATTATAAATTTTGAAATCACAATTAATTTCAGGAATTAAATCGTTCAAGACAAATTTTGAAGGTCGGTTCAAAATAAACCCAACACATCCATCTTCTCCATGTTCTGTTAAATAAATTACAGATCTGTTAAATGCTTTGTCATTTAAAATGGAAGGTTCTGCAACCAGTAATCTGCCTTTTGATGGATTTTTTGTTAGCATATAGTAATTATGAATTAATAAATATAATAAAATTTATCAATAAAAAAAAACTCTCTAAGTTTTTTTAGAGAGTTTAGTGTTATAAGAAACAATTCTTACATATTAGTTTACCGCATCGCTAAGTCCAGCTCCTGCTTTAAATTTTACAACGTTTTTTGCTGCAATTTTAATTGTTTTTCCAGTTTGAGGATTTCTTCCTTCTCTTGCTGCTCTTTTAGATACAGACCAAGTTCCCCATCCAACTAAAGCTACTTTATCTCCTTTTTTAAGAGCGCCAGTTACATTTTCTGTTAATGATTCTAAAGCTGCTTTCGCGGCTGCTTTTGTGATACCGGCATCAGATGCCATTGCATCAATTAAATCTGATTTGTTCATAAATTTAAATGTTAAATTAATTGGTTAAACATAATTTGCTTGCTAATTACATTAATTAGCTTAACAAAGTTATACGGAATAAGGGTTTGTGCAAGTTTTTGCCCTATAAAGTGCTCTTTTTGTTGATAAATAACAGCAAATGTTAATAACCTTAGCGATTATTGGTGAAATATCTCTGAAGCCCCATAAAATATGGGTTTATTGCATTAATGCATTTTCAGAAAATTTGAAGCCATTTAACAAACTTTTGCTGTCCATTTGTTTTTTGCCGGCGAGCTGTAAACTTTCCAGAATGATATAACCTTTGGTTACCGCTACTTTGATCTCATTTTTAGAAGTTATTAAGGTTCCGGTTTTAAGTTGATGCGAAGCAATTTCCTTTTTTACATTGTAAATTTTAACCTTAATTTCTTCGTTGTTATTGAAAAGGGTTGTCCAGGCAGCAGGAAAAGGATTTAAACCTCTTATTAAATTGTAAATATTGGATAAGGAATCATCCCAATCAATTTTACAGGTTTCCGTAAATATCTTTGGCGCCGGTTTTTCTTCAATTTCTGGCTGTTTTATAGTTTCTATAGTCCCTTTTTCAATCAGCTGAACCGTTTTTACCACCAACCTACTGCCAACATCCATCAATTTATCATGTAATTCGCCTAAAGTTTCGTCATCGCCAATGGCAACTTCTTCCTGTAAAATAATGTTTCCGGTGTCAATTTTTTCATCAATAAAAAAAGTGGATACCCCAGTTTTAGTTTCACCGTTTATGATGGCCCAATTGATAGGTGCGGCACCTCTGTAATTTGGCAAAAGCGATGCATGTAAATTAAATGTGCCGTATTTGGGAAGTTGCCACACTGTTTTCGGCAACATTCTAAAAGCCACAACAATTTGTAAGTTACCGTTTAGGGTTTTTAATTGCGCAAGAAATTCCTCACTTTTCAAATTACTGGGCTGCAAAACAGTTAAATTTTGCGCTAACGCATATTTTTTAACTGGAGATTGCTGTATTTTTTGGCCTCTTCCTGCAGGTTTGTCGGGTGCTGTAATAACACAAACCACATTAAATTTTGTTTTTACAAGGGCGTCTAACGTCGCAACGGCAAAATCTGGCGTTCCCATAAAAACAATGCGTAAATCTTTCATTAAAAAGTGCGTTTAAATTTATTTTGCGAAGTTATCGTTATTTTATTTTTTTCTAATAAGATTTTCAAGGAATTAATAATTTCAGTTTCCGAATAATCCAGCAACACAACCAATTCCCGGGAAGAAAGTACGCGATCTTTCAACAATTCCATGATTTGATCCAAAATGGTTTGAATAGCATTGTTTTTTGCTTTTTTTGCCAAACAATTGTCGCATGTGCCGCAAGGTTCAGTTTCAAATTCATTAAAATAGTTTAGAAATTGAATGGTTCTGCAGGTTTTTGTGTTTTCAATGTAGGAAATTACGGCTTTTAGTTTTTCCGATTTTAAATTATTTTGCTGTTCAATATTTTTTGAAATGCTGTTGATGGTGTAATTATCGTCCCGCGCAATTAAAAATGAAAGTCGCGAAGTGGTGTTTTCATAACTGTAATGCACAATGCCGTTGCTGTGGAATTCCTTAAGTTGCTTAACAACCTCATTTTTTGGGCAATTTAATTTTTTGGAAAGTTTGTATTCATTAATAATGGTTAAATGTTCAAAAATACCTCCATAGCTTCTTAAAATGAGTTTAATAAGTTCATTTGTTGATGGATGATTGCTTAGATAATCGAAAATTTGATGGTTGTTGACCAAAAATTTGAGGGTTGATTTTTTGTTGTAATTTTCATCGAGCAAAACAATATTTTCCCTTTCCAAAACTTTGATGGCATTGTAGGTTAACAGCAAGTTTAGGTTATAGGTTGCGCAAAATTCCTGCAAGGAAAAACTGAACAATTGCTCAGGCCTTTCACCAAATGAAATCGCATAATACTGATTTAAATGATGGTAAACGAGTTTTACGTTTTTGGTGGTTGCGGTATTGGCTTCAAATTTGGCCGTAGCCTCATAAAGCGTTGTTTTATTGGCTAAAATGATGGCATAAGAGGTTTTTCCGTCTCTTCCCGCTCTTCCCGCTTCCTGAATATAATTTTCCAGGCTGTTTGGAATGTTGATATGAATAACAGCCCTGACATTTAGTTTATTGATCCCCATTCCAAAAGCATTTGTTGCCACCATAATAGGTGTTTTGTCGCTCATCCAATTGGTATAAGCTTCATTTTTTTCTGCATTGGACAATCCGCCGTGGTAAAAACTGCTTTTGAAATTATTTTTCAGTAAAACATTGCATACTTCCTTTGTTTGTTTTCGGTTGTTGGTGTAAACGATTACTGAAGCGTTTATTTTAGCTAAAATTTGAATCAGTTTGCCATAAATATCTTCAGTAAGCCGAACGTGATAAATGAGATTTTCACGTTTGAACGATTTTTTAATGATTTTTGCTTCTTTTAGCCCTAAGTTACTTTGAATATCTTCCAAAACCCGTTGCGTGGCCGTTGCCGTTAGCGCAATAAATATGGCATTTGGCTGCAATTCTTTCAACAGGTTTAGTTTTAAATAAGAAGGCCTGAAATCGTGTCCCCATTCCGAAATGCAATGTGCTTCATCAATGGCGATAAGCGAAACATTTAATTGTTTAATTTTTTCTTGGATAAAATCCGATTGCAGCTTTTCGGGAGAAAGGTATAAAAAATTAAAACCGCCAAACTGTAAGTTGTCAAATGCAATAATAATTTCGTCTTGGGAAAGTTGGGAAGTTAAAGCGATGGCTTTAATGTTTTTTTCCTTTAAATAATTCACCTGGTCGTGAATTAAAGCAATCAACGGCGAAATGACGATGCAAACTCCCTCAAAAATCATGGCAGGCACTTGATAGCAAATCGATTTTCCGCCGCTTGTAGGCAATAAAACAATGGTGTTTTCACCCTTTAAAACGGAAGCGATAATTTCCTCTTGCGGACTTATAAATTGGTCGTAGCCCCAATATTTTTTTAATATTTCAAGAGGCGTTTTCATCATTTAATGGAAGCTAAGATAAAATCTGTTCTTTCTTTAACGGTTCCTGTCGGAACTTCAACAATGACATAATTTAAGGCAGTATAAGTTTTTTCAAGATGGTTATGAATGGCCAGTGCCTGTTCAAAATTCTCATAGCGCTCATTGTCTGTAATATAAATTTCTTCCCAGGGCGCCATCAAAAAAATATAATTGTAACGGTAAAAATTGCTTGTATTGAGATAGGTTTTTGGATAATCAATGCAAATATAATTCATATACGCATGCACATCCGGAATGCCTCTGTCGAAAAAAACCAGGGAACTGTTTTTTGTTTCGGCTTCTAAATATTGGTTTACGCGACCTTCCAGCAACAATTCGCTAAACAGCAAAGGCTTGGTCAAAAATAGTTGTTCTGTGCCATTTTGTCGGGCATTTAGCGTTATTTCCCTCGATATTTCGGGCATACACATAAAATTACGTTTGGCCAATTCTTTTATGATAGTCGATTTACCGGTCCCGGGACCTCCAGTGATAACAATTTTTGTTTGCATTCAGCAAAAATAAGATATTCGTTAAATTATACTTAATATATTCTTGTAATTTTGTCAGCTAAATATCAACAGTCGTAAAACGGTATTATATTTGCGAAGCGTTATTAAAAAAAAGAAATGGACAATAGAGCAGAGTTTTATGAAAAGTTAAAGAATAAATTGGATGAAAGCAATATTTTTCCCTCTGAATACCTTTTTAAATTTATTGTTTCCACGCACGAAGAAAAAATAAAACAAGTGGAGGATTTGTTTGATTTTAAAGGTGCGGTGATTACAAAGACTTCATCAAAAACAGGAAAATTTACAAGTATTTCCATTCATGTGATTATGAAAAATTCAGAGGATATTATTTCAATTTATTTGGAAGCAGAAAAAATTGAAGGGATTATTTCTTTGTGATTCCTTTAACAGCACATACCAAAAATATAAAATAAATTGCACCGATTTTGTTAAATTTAAACAAGTCTTTTTAGTGCAGAAAAATCATTTATGAAACCAACATTTTTTTATTTGTTATTGTCACTCATTCTTTTGCAATCCTGTGATTATTTTACGTTCAAAAAAAAGGTGACACCCCAAGCCGTGGCAAGGGTGAATGATACCTATTTGTACAAGGATGATTTGATGGCGATTTTTACAAAAGACATTAGCAAGCAAGACAGTATTGTGTTGGTGAATAACTTTATAAATAATTGGATTAAGCAACAATTATTATTGTCTAAAGCGCAATTAAATTTGGAAAACAAGACAAATGAGTTTGAGGATTTGGTTAAAAAATATAGACAAGATTTGTTTATTAACTCCTACAAAGAAGCCGTGGTAAAACAGTATTTAGATACCGTAATTACGGATGATGATATTGATCAGTTTTATTTAAACAACAATGAAATTTTTAAGCTGAATGAGGAATTAGTCAAGCTAAAATATATTAAAATAGGAAAAGAGGATTCAAATAAAAACGAACTGTTAAAGCTATTTAAATCAACAACTAATAAAGATTTAGAAAGACTCAAGGAAAAGGCGCTTTTTATGAAATCACATCATTTAAACGATTCAATTTGGATTAAATATAGCGATTTATTAAATGAGATTCCAGTTTTAAAAACAGAAGACAAGCAGTTGTTGTTAAAAAAAGATCATTTTTTTCAAAAAGAAGATTCATTAAGCTTATATTTGGTCGCTATTAAAAAGGTGTTACAAAGTAATGAAATTGCTCCAAAAAGCTATATTACACCTGCAATTAAGCAAATGATTTTACACCAACGCAAATTATTACTATTAAGAAATATTGAAGAAACATTAATTAAGGATGCAACTAAAAAGAAACAATTTGAAATATATTAAGATGAAACAAAATACAATGATCATAGCATTACTGTTATTTATTACAGGAATAAATGCGCAAGAGCGAATAAAATTAGACGGCGTAGCTGTGGTAGTTGGTAAAAACATTGTGCTTGATTCTGATGTTGAAAAATTTAAAAAAGAGTTACAACAACGTATTGAAGGCAAATTAGACATTACCGATTGTGAAATATTGGAAGAAATTATGACCCAAAAACTGATTGCGCATCATGCAGTAGTTGACAGTATTGTGGTTTCCGATGTTGAAATAAATTCAGAAGTTGAACGCAATATTTCTTATTTCACCCAACAACTGGGAAACATGGAAAAAGTGGTGAAAATGTACGGATTTAATGACGAAGAAGATTTAAGAAAAGAATTGTTTGAAATCCAAAAAGAACAATTGCTTATTCAAAAAGAACGCGCAAGCATCACTGAAAAAATTGATGTGACTCCGGAAGAGGTGAGAACCTATTTTAAAAATCTTGAAAAAGACGGCAATTTGCCAGAATTTAGCGCTGAAATTGAATTGGCGCAAATTGTTAAAATGATAAAACCATCCGAAGAAGAAACCAACAGGGTTCTTGATAAATTAAATGAAATTAAAAAAGAAATCGAAAGCGGTTTCAGTTTTAGATTAAAAGCAATCATCAACTCTGATGATCCAGCCGTTTCTGGAACTGGACCTGGAGCAGCAGGTTTGTATACACTTACCAGAGAAAGCGGTTTTATAAAAGAATTTAAGGAAGTGGCTTTTAGCTTGGATGAAGGAGAAATTTCCGAACCATTTGAATCGGGATTTGGATTTCATATTATATTGGTTGAAAAAATAAAAGGCCAAGAACGCGATGTGCGCCATATTTTAATTCAGCCAAAGATTAGCCAGGCCGAATTAAATGCATCAAATGCGGAATTGGCAAAAATTAGGGAGCAAATCCTTAATAAAGAAATTACTTTTGAAGAAGCGGTTGTAAAATATTCTGAGGATAAAGACACCAAAAACAATAGCGGTTTGCTTTTGAATCCACAAACAAACGATACCCGTTTTGACTTGACAAGAATGGATCCAAATCTTTACAATAAAATCAGCAGCTTAAAAACCGGTGAAATTACCGTGCCTTTTTACGATGAAGTAAGGGGAGAATCTAAAATGCACAAAATTATTTTGGTGAAAAGCAAAGACGATGCACATACCGCGAATTTCACCAAAGATTACGAAAAAATTCAACAATTGACCTTGCAAAAAAAGAAAGAGGAAACTGTGGAAAAATGGTCGAAAGATAAAATTAAAGACACTTACATTAAAATAAACAACGATTATAAAGCTTGCGATTTTAAAAATAACTGGAAAAAGGACTAAATTATGTCAGATGTTGCTGCATTAAAGGAATTGGTTGAAAAACATAAAGCGCTGAAACAAGAAATTGGGAAGGTAATTATTGGGCAACAAGAAGCCGTAAACCATATTTTGCTTTCCATTTTATGCGGCGGACATTCTTTGCTTATCGGCGTTCCCGGCTTGGCAAAAACCTTGATGGTGCAAACCATTTCAGAAACGTTGGGACTCGATTTTAAACGCATTCAGTTTACACCCGATTTAATGCCTTCCGATATTTTAGGAAGTGAAATTTTAGATGAGACAACCCATTTCAAATTTTTAAAAGGGCCTATTTTCAGCAATATTATTTTGGCTGATGAAATCAACCGTACACCGCCAAAAACGCAAGCGGCTTTGTTGGAAGCAATGCAGGAGCGGTCTGTAACCATTTCAGGCCATCAACACAAATTGGCCAGTCCGTTTTTTGTGCTGGCAACCCAAAACCCAATTGAGCAGGAGGGAACCTATCCCTTGCCTGAAGCCCAGTTAGACCGATTTATGTTTTCCATAAATTTAGATTATCCAAGTTTTAACGAAGAAGTTGAAGTGGTAAAAAGCACCACCAACGATGTTAAAAAAGTTGTTGACACCATTCTTTCTTCTGATGAAATCATAAATTTTCAGCGTTTAATAAGAAGAATTCCCGTTGCTGACAATGTGATTGAGTATGCGGTGACATTGGTGTCTAAAACGCGCCCAAACACGCCTTATTCAACTAAAATGGTCAATGATTATATTGATTGGGGCGCAGGGCCAAGAGCTTCACAATTTTTAATTTTAGGGGCGAAAGCAAATGCGGCTGTAAATGAGAAATATTCACCCGATATTGAAGATGTGCAAGCAGTGGCTTATGCCATATTGCGACACCGAATTGTGCGAAATTACAAAGCAGAAGCAGAAGGAATTACTGAAAAACAAATTATAGAATCTTTATTCTAGATCAGCCGCTGTATTCTCAAAAAAACTGAACATATTACCGCCATATTTTTTTTGGTAACTTAACCGTGCATGGCTTTTAAAATCGGTTTGTTTAGAGTGTTCAATTACCAAAATGCCTTCTTCCGTAAGCAAATTATTGTCGAAAACCAATGCAACAATTTTTTCAAACAGTGCCAGTTCAAATTCATAAGGTGCATCGGCAAAAATGATATCAAATTTTGAATTGGTCTTTTCTAAATAGTTAAAAACATCACTTTTAATGGTCGTGATAAGTAAATCCAGCGATTTTGCTGTGGTGTTAATAAATTGAATGCAACCGGCGTGCGCATCAACCGCTGTAATATTCTCTGTGCCTCTCGATCCAAATTCGTAACTTATATTTCCGGTTCCCGAAAATAAATCCAACACCGAGATATCATCAAAATAATACAAATTATTAAGAATGTTAAACAACGCCTCTTTGGCCATATCAGTTGTTGGCCTTACAGGCAAATTTTTAGGCGCCTGAATGCGTTTGCTTTTGTGGATTCCTGAAATAATGCGCATTATTATTTAAATTGGTTTAATAAGGTAAAATTTGAATGTGAGGGTATTTCGTTTAATTGCAAATCGGCATTGCTTGGAACATAAAATTTTATATTTCTGATATATTGATACACCATATCATAAAGTTCAGATTCCTTTTCAATATCTCCCATCAAAATCAATTCAAATTCTTCCGGATTTAAATTTAATTGCTCGGCCGTAAAAAGGATATAGTAAATAAAATCTTCTTTGGTGGTGAAACTAAATAAATTATACAGTGCTAATTTTTTATTTTGAATGACCACAATTTCAAAATGTTTGCCCGTGATATTCACAAAACAAAAACTGCCTTCTGAATTTTTATATTCATTCAGTAAATTTTCAATCAATACTGTTGAGGAATGTTTGTAAGTGAATGATTCATAAGTGTCCAGCAAAAAATTGTTGATATTTACAAACGGAATATATACATTTATAATTTCTGAATTGTTCAATTCATCGTAAGCAATAAAATCATTTTCCAGCACTTTTACCGTATACTGTAAATATTTTTCTAAGTTGTTTTTGTTAAATAACGGACGCGGAACTTGGGTGACCAAATTGTTAAAATGGGTAACAAATACCGATTTATAGTTTAATTGAAGTACTTTTTCTTGGACAAACAATTCTTTAACGCACTCCAGTTGCTTAAATGGAGAACCCTTGCTGTTATTAAATTCATAAACCCCAAAAACAGCTACTTTTTCTTGAATTTTATGATAAACACAAAAAGAAAATCCATCCAAACTAAGTTGGATGGATAAGTAGTTATCTTCTAGATTTAAAAAATCTAATTCGTTATTCTTTAATTTTTTTATCTCCTTTATCATAATATGGAGGCCAGTTACCGTCCTCACTCACATCGGTTAATGAACCAACTCTAATAAATTCCCCTCTCACTTCTTCACCGCCAATAGCTTCTTTTTCTTGCTTCACAAGATTTTCATCCATACCGGCCAAAATTAAGGCTTTATCAACTTTCACTTCAAAAACTGGCGCTTTTAAGCCTACAATTTTTTCAATTTCGCCAATTTCAATTTTGAAAGTTTGATCGGTTCCAGGAATTTTCATCATATTTTTATAATCTTTCCCAACAAAAACGTTTTTTACCTCATCATAACCAATGGTATCTACAACTCTTTCTTCAATGGTTTTCGTGATTCCTCCACCAATTGATATCGTTTTGGGAACGTATCTTGTTTGGGTTAATGCGAATTTTCCATTTTCAATAAATTGAATAAGTGCTTCACCATCAGTAGTGTAATTTCCGTTTACTTTTTTGTAAGCAACTTCAGCATCACGAATAATTTTTAATTTATTGATTACTTTCGCATACTTTTCCTTTTTTTCTTTATTGAATTTTATCGGCTTGGTAATTTCAAAATTAATTTTGTAAACTAAAAAAATTGCGATGGCAATCAATAGAATTGAAATTATCCAATGCAATTTTCTTGGAATAAAATTTACTATTGCATACGCTAAAAAAGCTGTAACTACAATGCCTATTACTATAATCAAAACTGTTATCATCTGTATTTTTCTTTTTTTATGTGTGTACGCAAATCTACAAATTTTTTTTAATGAGAAAAATTTTTAAGCATAAATCAATTTGTATATTTGGTTTTTATTTTAAATATGACAAAAACGGCACATGAATTCTATATAAATCTGGTTGAAAAGTTTCCATTTGAACCTACAAATTCTCAAGATTCATTACTTATAAAACTGACAGATTTTATCCTTGAAAATAATAATAATGCCATATTTATTATCAAAGGATATGCCGGAACCGGTAAAACTACGACTATTAGCACCGTGGTGAATAATTTATGGAAGATAGGTAAAAAGGCGGTTTTACTGGCCCCAACGGGCAGAGCGGCTAAAGTTATTTCTGGATATTCAAGCAAGCCGGCGTTTACAATTCATAAAAAAATTTATTTTCCAAAAAAGAATAAATCGGGCGGTGTCGATTTTACATTGCAAACAAATAAACATTCAAACACCATATTTTTTGTGGATGAAGCTTCGATGATTTCCGACGCACCAATTGGTGCAAAATTGTTTGAATCGGGGTCATTATTAGATGATTTAATCTCCTATGTGTACTCAGGAGTGAACTGTAAATTGGTTTTAATAGGCGATACCGCGCAATTGCCTCCGGTAAAATTAGCAATTAGTCCGGCATTAGATGCCCACAAACTTGCTTTAAATTACCAAAAGGAAGTGGTGGAAATAGAATTAAGTGAAGTGATGCGCCAACATGCGGATTCTGGAATTTTGTTGAACGCGACTGAATTGCGACTTATTTTGGCGAATAACGGTTTTACCGATTTTCAATTTCAATTGGGTTATCCTGATTTAATCCGTTTAATTGACGGGTATGATATTGAAGATGCCATAAATACCGCTTATACAAATATTGGCGTTGAAGACACCACTTTTATTGTGCGTTCAAACAAGCGCGCCAACCAATACAACCAACAAATTAGAAGTAAAATTCGCGGTCAGGAAAACGAAATCTCTTCGGGCGACTATATTATGATTGTTAAAAACAATTATTTTTGGCTGGAAGACACCAGCGAAGCCGGATTTATTGCCAATGGAGATATTTGTGAAATTCTGGAAATTTTCAGTATCAAAGAATTATATGGTTTTAGGTTTGCAGAAGTAAAAATACGGATGATCGATTATCCGAATCAAAAACCATTTGAAACCGTATTGTTATTGGATACGCTAACTTCAGAATCGCCTTCGCTATCCTATGAAGAATCTAACAAATTGTATCAGGAAGTCGCCAAAGATTATGCTCAGGAAAAATCCAAATACAAGCAGTTATTGGCCATTAAGCAAAACAAATACTTCAATGCTTTGCAAATTAAGTTTGCGTATGCCGTTACCTGCCATAAATCTCAGGGCGGGCAATGGAAAACGGTATTTATTGAGCAGCCTTATTTACCCGACGGACAAAATATTGAATATTTAAGATGGTTGTACACCGCAGTTACAAGAGCCCAGGAAAAAGTGTATTTAATTGGTTTTACCGATGCTTTTTTTAATGAATAATTCCGCTTATTATTAAAAGATAATCTTGGTAACTTTTGTTTCTTGTGCTATCAAACTACAAACATTTTTAAGTCATTTGCATTTTTTACCCATACAAATTGATTATTTTTGCAAATTATTGAAATTATTTAGATGACGAAGAAAAACATAGTGACCCCAAAAGCGAAAAAGATAGCAAGGAAGTTGGAAATTCATGGGGATGTAAGAATTGACAATTATTATTGGTTAAATGATCGGGAAAACCAGGAGGTTATAGATTATTTAAATACTGAAAACGCCTATTATGAAGCAAAAACAGCGCATACAAAGCAATTTCAGGAAGATTTATTTCAAGAGATGAAATCTCGGATTAAGGAAGACGATGAGTCGGTTCCTTATAAAAAAAAGAACTACTATTATATCACCCGATTTGAAAAAGGCAATCAATACCCAATTTATTCACGTAAAAAAGGAAGTTTAGGTTCACCCGAGCAAATTATGTTTGATGTGAACGAACTTGGAAAAGGATTTACTTATTATAAATTGGCCGGATTGTCCATCAGCCCAAACAATGAACTGGCCGTTTTTGGTGTAGATGTCATTGGCGGAAGGCAGTATACATTGCAATTTAAAAATTTGGAAACAGGCGAGTTGTTTCCTGAAAAGATTGAAAACACTACAGGTGGTGCGGCTTGGGCAAGCGACAATAAAACGGTGTTTTATACGCTTCAAAATCCAAAAACCTTAAGAAGCGAAAAAATATTTCGGCATGTTTTAGGTACAGATCCGTCGCAAGATGTTGAAGTTTATCATGAAAAAGGACACGCGTTTAATGCATTTGTTTATGCATCAAAATCAGAAAAATATATTATTATTGGTGCGCACAGCACTGTTTCATCCGAATATTACATTTTGGAAGCCGATAATCCAACAGGAGAATTCAGGCTATTCCAAAAAAGAAAGCGAAATCTTGAGTATGATATTGCGCATTACAACGGCGATTTTTACGTACTTACCAATAAAGACAAGGCGACCAATTTTAAATTGATGAAAACGTCTGAAAAGGCAACATTCTTAGAAAATTGGATAGAGGTATTGCCTCATAGAGAAGATGTTTTGTTGGAAGATATTTCTATTTTTAAAGATTTTTTGGTGGTTGAAGAGCGATCAAACGGGTTGAATAAAATTAGAATTATTCGTTGGGACCAAACAGAAGATTTTTACCTTCCTTTTAATGAAGAAACGTATTCCGCAGGTGTTTACAACAATCCGGAATTTGACACCAATGTGATTCGCTATGGATATAATTCCATGACAACGCCAAGTTCAATCATAGATTTTGACGTAGTTTCAAAAACAAAGGAAATCAAAAAAGAACAGGAAGTTTTGGGCGGAAAGTTTGATAAAAATAATTACATCAGTGAGCGCGTGTGGGCAACAGCACAAGACGGAACTAAAATTCCGATCTCATTGGTGCATCATAAAAATACGCCGTTGACAAAAGACACACCATTGCTTTTGTATGGATACGGATCTTACGGACATTCCATTGATGCCGGATTTAGCACCACACGTTTAAGTTTATTGGACAGAGGTTTTGTGTTTGCAATCGCCCACGTAAGAGGCGGCGAATATTTAGGTCGTAAATGGTATGAAAAAGGCAAATTATTGCACAAAAAAAACACTTTTACCGATTTTATTGATTGCGCAAAATTTTTAATTGAAAAAGAATACACTTCAAGCGCACATTTGTATGCAAGTGGCGGTTCTGCCGGAGGTTTATTGGTGGGAGCTGTCATTAATATGAATCCGGAATTGTTTAACGGAATCATCGCTGCGGTGCCTTTTGTTGATGTTGTCACCACCATGTTAGATGATAGCATTCCCTTAACCACCGGAGAATATGATGAATGGGGAAATCCAAATAAAAAGGCTTATTATGATTATATGAAATCATATTCGCCTTATGACAATGTTTCTGAGCAAAAATATCCTAATATGTTGGTTACAACAGGTTTGCATGATTCACAAGTTCAATATTTTGAACCTGCAAAATGGGTAGCCAAACTCCGGGAATTAAAAATTGATGAAAATATTTTAGTGATGCATATTGATATGGAAGCAGGTCACGGCGGAGCTTCAGGTCGGTTTGATTCCTTAAAAGAAACAGCAAGGGATTACAGTTTTGTGATTGATTTGGAAGGAAGAACGGGAATTTAAAAAAAAATATTAAATTTGCACAATTGATTATTATTCTTAAATTCGTATTTAAAATATTATTTCTGAATTAAATTTTAAAAAATGGCAGAAAATATAGGTATAAGTAACAATATTTTAGACCTAATAGGCAATACTCCTTTAATTAAATTAAACAAAATCACCAAAGACCTTTCCGGCACTTTTTATGTTAAGTATGAAGGATTTAATCCTGGACATTCTATGAAAGATAGAATCGCCGTTCATATTATTGAAGAAGCTGAGAAGCAGGGGATTTTAAAACCAGGAAGTACAATAATTGAAACAACCTCGGGTAATACAGGGTTCAGCCTTGCTATGGTAAGTGTCATAAAAGGGTATAATTGTATATTGGCGGTGAGTTCTAAAGCTTCCCCGGGTAAAATAAATATGTTGAAAGCGATGGGCGCTAAAGTGTATGTTTGTCCGGCTCATGTTGATGCAGACGACTCACGTTCCTATTATCAGGTTGCTAAAAGATTGCATTTAGAAACAGCAAATTCAGTATATATCAATCAATATTTTAACAAGTTAAATGTAGATGCACACTATGGTTCAACAGGACCGGAAATTTGGAAACAAACCAATGGCGAAATAACGCATTTGGTAGCTGCAAGTGGTACAGGAGGAACAATTTCAGGTGTTTCAAAATATTTAAAAGAACAAAATCCCAATATTAAAACTTTAGGGGTTGATGCATTTGGATCAATCTTAAAGAAATTTCACGAAACAGGAGAGTTCGATAAAAATGAAATTTATCCATATAGAATTGAAGGGTTGGGGAAAAATCTAATTCCTACTGCCACAGATTTTGATGCTATTGACGTTTTTGAAAAAGTAACTGATGAAGCGGCTGCTCATAGAGCCAGAGAACTTGCACTAACTGAGGGCTTATTTACCGGTTATACAAGTGGCGCTGTAATGCAGGCAACTATGCAATACGCAGTGCAGGGAATGTTTGATGAAAAATCTAAAGTAGTTTTAATTTTGCCAGATCACGGTTCACGTTATATGGAAAAAATTTACAGTGATGAGTGGATGAAAGAACAAGGTTTTTTTGATTCAGAAAAACAAGCTTTGACGGTAGTTGAATACATTAAGTAACGCATAAATATATCAAAAATGGGTTTAGAGATTAATTTCTAAGCCCTTTTTTTGTTTCATAACATTTGAATAGGAGAAAAAAAATCACTTACTTTGTACCCTCAAAAATGTAATTAGAATAAATACATTTTACACAAAATATTATATAATGAAAGATTTATTTGAAAGAATCGTAAAAGATAAAGGTCCATTAGGGAAATGGGCTGAACAAGCAGAAGGATACTATGTTTTTCCAAAGTTAGAAGGAGAAATTTCAAACAGAATGACTTTTAATGGCAAAGATGTAATTACCTGGAGTATTAATGATTACCTCGGATTGGCAAATCACCCAGAAGTAAGAAAGGCAGATGCTGAAGCTGCTGCACAATATGGTATGGCTTACCCAATGGGTGCGAGAATGATGTCGGGCCACACAAAATACCACGAACAATTAGAAAAAGAATTGGCCGAATTTGAACATAAAGAATCTGCCTATTTGGTAAATTTCGGTTATCAGGGAATGGTATCTGCCATTGACGCATTGGTTACTAAAAATGACGTTATTGTTTATGATATGGATGCTCACGCCTGCATTATTGACGGCGTTAGATTACATCCCGGAAAAAGATTTACATTTCAGCACAACAATATTGAAAGTTTAGAAAAAAACTTGCAAAGAGCCACCAAAATTGCCGATGAAACAAATGGAGGTATTCTTGTCATTTCTGAAGGTGTTTTCGGAATGCGTGGTGAGCAGGGAAAATTAAAAGAAATTGTGGCGCTTAAAGAAAAATACGACTTTAGATTTTTAGTTGATGACGCTCACGGATTTGGAACATTGGGAGAAGATGGAAGAGGAGCAGGTTTTGAGCAAGGCGTGCAAGACGGCATCGATGTTTATTTTGCAACGTTTGCTAAATCTATGGCCGGTTTTGGGGCATTTTTTGCGGCAGATAAAGATATTATTCAGTATTTAAAATACAATATGCGTTCACAAATGTTCGCCAAATCTTTGCCGATGCCCATGGTAATTGGTGGGCTAAAGCGTTTAGATATGTTAAGGACAATGCCCGAACTTAAAGAAAAGTTATGGGAGAATGTTCATGCGCTTCAAAATGGTTTAAAAGATCAAGGTTTTAACATTGGAAAAACAAACACGTGCGTAACTCCTGTGTTTTTAGAAGGTGATATTCCTGAAGCAATGGCTATGGTTAATGACTTACGCGAAAATTATGGCATATTTTGTTCCATTGTGGTGTATCCCGTAATTCCAAAAGGACTGATCATTTTAAGATTGATTCCAACAGCAACTCATAATTTGGAAGACGTTAAAGTAACTATTGAAGCTTTTTCAGCCATTCGTTCTAAACTGGAAGCCGGTGTTTACAAACGCATTGCAGCAGCTATGATGGTGCAATAAACAAAAGCATATTCATAAAAAAAAGCCTTTTAGATTTTGTCTAAAAGGCTTTTTTTGAAGGAAAAATTTATCAATAACCTTCAGAAATATTTTTAAGCGCATTTTTGTTTAAAATTTTAATTTTTTTGCCAAGCAAATCAATTACGCCATCTTTTTTTAAGTTAGATAACAAGCGTATGGCAGATTCCGTAGCAGTGCCAATGGTATTTGCAATTTCTTCTCTTGTTAAAATAACGTCTATGCAATCTTCATTGTCTACACCAAATATTTCTTCCAAACTCAACAAAGTCTCTGCCAACCTGTCTTTTACCGGTTTTTGGGCCATTTGTGAAATTGCGGTATTTGCCTGACTTAACTGAAGTGAAATATTTTTGATTAAATTTAAAGAAAATTGCGGGTTGTCTTTGATAGATTCTAAAATGTCACCTTTAGGAATAAAACAAACACGCATATCTTCCAATGCGGTTGCATTTAATCCAACAGGCTCTTCACTTAAAATAGAACGATGCCCTAATATGTCACCGCCTTTTACAAATTTTATTATTTGTTCTTTACCATTTGTATTCAACTTAGTCAACTTACATTTACCGTCCTGAATACAATATAATCCATTGATAGAATTACCTTCAGTCATTAAATTTTCACCTTTCTTTATGATAAGTGATGTCTTGTGATCTGAAAATCTTTCTAATTCGTCATGTGATAAAGTTTTAAGAGCGTTAAAACGCTTCATAATACAATGTGAACAGTTAGACATATTAAAAAAAGAATTTAGTTAAGTAGTAACATTTGTAAAGGTACAAAAATAAATGATAATTGTCATATTTAGAAAATAATAAATGAATATTTTTGCGAAGAATTAGAATTTAAAATGGATATAAACAGTTGTTATCATTGCGGAGCCTCTTGTGGTAAAAGTACAATACTTTTTGATGAAAAACAATTTTGTTGTAATGGCTGTAAAACAGTATATGAGATATTAAGCAACAATGAGTTAGGTTGCTATTATGACATGCAATCAACTCCCGGAACGATTCCATCCGACATAAAAGGGAAGTATAATTATCTTGAAAATGAAGATATTATTGAAAAACTGCTCGAATTTAATGATACTGAAACTTCCGTTGTTGAATTTTTTATCCCAAGCATTCATTGCAGTTCTTGTATTTGGATTCTCGAAAATTTAACCAAATTAAACAGTGGGGTGACTACTTCAATGGTTAATTTTCCAAAAAAAACCGTACGAATCACTTTCAAAAACAAAGCAACCAATTTAAAACAATTGGCAGAATTAATGACTTCCATTGGCTATGAACCATACATAAGCTTGGATGATGCGGAGTCTGTTAAGAACAAAGTGGATAAAACGTTAATTTATCAAGTTTCTATTGCCGCTTTTTGTTTCGGAAATATTATGTTGTTGTCTTTTCCTGAATATTTTGATGCGAATGAGTTTTGGCTCGAAAAATACAAGCATGTATTTAGATGGCTCATGTTTGCCATGGCCATTCCGGTGGTTTTCTATTCTGCCAAAAATTATTATATTTCGGCCTACAAAGGACTTTCTCATAAAATTTTAAATATTGATGTTCCTATTGCTTTGGGAGTTTCTGTTTTGTTTATAAGAAGCACCATTGAAATTGCATTTGATATTGGCACAGGTTTTTTTGACAGTTTGGCTGGTTTGGTGTTCTTTTTGCTTTTGGGTAAATTTTTTCAGCAAAAAACCTACAACTTTTTGTCCTTTGAACGAGACTATAAATCGTACTTTCCAATTGCTGTCACAAAATTGGCTGGCGGAATAGAAAAAAATATTCCCGTGCAAGATATTGAAAAAGGCGACCGTTTATTAATTAGAAATCAGGAGTTAATTCCTGTCGACGGCATTTTAATCAACGGAAATGCGTCAATAGATTACAGTTTTGTCACCGGCGAGTCGATGCCGGTAACCAAACAATCGGGCGATAAACTTTTTGCGGGAGGAAAACAAACCGAAGGCGCCATAGAAATGGAAGTGATCAACACCATATCACAAAGCTATTTAACGCAGTTGTGGAGCAACGATGTTTTTAATAAAACCACCGACCATACCATCAAAAATATCACCGACACGATAAGCAAACTGTTTACCATCAATATTTTGTCCATTTCATTTTTAGGCGGAATTTTTTGGTATTTTCACGATGCATCCATGGTATTTAATGTGGTTACCGCCGTACTTATTATCGCTTGTCCTTGTGCTTTGGCATTGTCGGCGCCATTTGCCATTGGCAATATTCTAAGAATTTTTGGCTATCGAAAGTTTTATTTGAAAAATGCGGAAACCGTTGAAAACCTTGCTAAAATTGATACCATTATTTTTGACAAAACCGGCACCATTACTTCCACAAATAAATCAAATCTTATTTACAGAGGAGAATCATTAAGCAGAGAGGAAATTAAAGCTGTAAAAAGTGTTTTAAGAGCCTCAAACCATCCTCTAAGCAGATCACTTTACGATCATATTCAGGAAGAAATTTTAACAGAAAAACCGGCTTATTTTGAGGAACAGCTCGGAAAAGGTATCCATGCAGTCTTAAATACAACGGATATCAAATTAGGTTCTGCAAGTTTTGTTGGCGCAACTTCTTCTGAAACCAATGAAACAGCTATTCACATTGCAATAAACAATCAGTATAAAGGAAGTTATATTTTTAAAAATAGCTATAGGGAAGGAACAAAAGCCGTTTTTGAAGAACTTTCTAAAAAATATAAATTGGTGATACTTTCTGGTGATAATGATGGGGAAAGAGAATATTTAGAAAAATTTCTGCCTAAAAACACCTTATTTCAATTTAATCAGAAGCCTGAAAATAAATTAGAATATATTAAAAAATTGCAGCAAAACGGAGAAAAAGTGATGATGGTTGGCGACGGATTAAATGATGCCGGTGCCTTGGCGCAAAGCAATGTTGGAATCGTTATTTCAGAAAATGTAAATGTTTTTTCACCTGCATGTGATGGCATACTTGATGCGAAATTTTTCAACAAATTACCAAAGTTGTTAGTTATTTCAAATAAAACCTTGACAATTATCAAGACAAGTTTTGTTCTGGCTTTTTGTTATAACGTGATAGGTTTGTATTTTGCATTAACAGGTGTTTTAACACCTGTTATTGCTGCAATCTTAATGCCTATAAGTTCAATATCCATCGTGATTTTTGTGACGATTATGACAAATTTAATTTCAAAAAAATATTTGAAAGAAATCAGGTTGCTTTAAAAATAAAAGACCTTAAATTTGTGTGACAAATGTCATTTTATTTTCGAAAGTAAAATATATATTTGTATTTTTTAAATAATTAAAATTTTTATTAACTATAAAATGGAAGTACTTTATATCACAATTGGCGTTAGCATTGTTGTGGCATTAATTTTTTTCTTTGCATTTATAAGGTCAGTTAAATCTGGACAGTATGATGATACCTATACACCATCGGTTCGCATGTTGTTTGATGATGAGCTGGTTAATGGTAAGGAAAAAGATGAAAAGGAATCAAGTAGCAATCAAAATCAATCAAAAATAACTAACAATTAATTAATCAAACAAGTATGGAAAAAGAACAATTTTATTATGACAATAAAATCGTAAAAATGTTTCTTTGGGCAACAATTCTATGGGGAATTGTGGGGATGTTGGTAGGGCTTACAGTGGCGCTGCTTTTTATATACCCGGGCTTATTGGAATTTGCGGGGTCAAATAATGCCATCTCTTGGCTAAGTTTTGGCCGATTAAGACCTTTGCACACCAATGCGGTGATTTTTGCTTTTGTGGGCAATGGAATCTTTTTAGGGGTCTATTATTCAACACAAAGACTGCTGAAAGCAAGAATGTTTAACGATGTTTTAAGCAGAATTAATTTTTGGGGCTGGCAGGCAATTATTGTTGCTGCCGCAATTACTTTACCGTTAGGGTATACTTCATCAAAAGAATATGCTGAACTGGAGTGGCCAATAGACATTGCTGTTGCGGTAGTTTGGGTGGTTTTTGGTATCAATTTGATAGGAACCCTACTAAAAAGAAGACAACGCCATATTTATGTTGCAATTTGGTTCTATATAGCAACCTTTATAACCATAGCTGTACTTTATATTTTTAACAATTTAGAAATGCCTGTATCGGCGTTTAAAAGCTACTCGGTTTATTCAGGTGTTCAAGATGCGCTTATACAATGGTGGTATGGACATAATGCGGTTGCGTTTTTCTTAACCACACCAGTATTGGGATTGATGTATTATTTTGTTCCAAAAGTTGCAAACAGACCAATTTATTCCTACAGATTGTCTATTATCCACTTTTGGACATTGATATTTTTGTATATCTGGGCAGGACCTCACCATTTGTTGTACACAGCTTTGCCTGAGTGGGCACAAAACCTTGGAACTGTATTTTCTGTAATGTTAATTTTCCCGTCTTGGGGAGGTATGATTAACGGATTGCTTACGTTACGTGGCGCCTGGGATAAAGTTCGGGAAAATCCGGTATTAAAATTCTTTGTGGTTGCAATTACAGGTTATGGTATGGCCACTTTTGAAGGGCCTATGTTATCATTTAAAAATGTAAATGCAATTGGCCATTATACCGATTGGATTGTTGGTCACGTACATATTGGCGCTTTGGCCTGGAACGGTTTTATGATTGCAGGTATTGTTTATTGGCTGGCTGAAAAACTTTGGAAAACCCCATTATATTCAAAAAAATTGGCAAATGCACATTTTTGGATAGGCACAATAGGTATTCTGTTTTATGCAATTCCGCTATATGTGGCAGGCTTCACGCAAGCATTTATGTGGAAGCAATTTAATCCGGACGGAACGTTGGTTTACGGTAACTTTTTAGAAACAGTTACACAAGTTATTCCTATGTATATGATGCGTGCAATTGGTGGTACTTTGTATTTAACCGGTTTTATTTTATTGGCAATTAACATTATAAAAACTGCCAAAGCAGGTTCTCCTGTTGAAGATGAATTGGCTGAAGCTGCGCCTTTGAAAAAAATTAGCGGTCAAAGAGTTGCCGGTGAAGGATGGCACACTTGGTTAGAAAGAAGAACTGTATTGTTTACCATATTAACCACTGTCGCCATTTTAATTGGAGGCTTGGTTGAAATTGTTCCTGTGATGTTGGTTAAATCAAATGTTCCAACAATTTTAAGCGTAAAACCATACACGCCATTGGAATTGGAAGGAAGGGATATTTATATTCGCGAAGGATGCAACAATTGCCATTCTCAAATGATTCGTCCATTCCGTTCAGAAGTTGAGCGCTATGGTGAATATTCAAAGGCAGGTGAGTTTATTTATGATTTTCCGTTCTTGTGGGGTTCACGAAGAACTGGGCCTGATGTTCACAGAATTGGCGGAAAATACAATGACAACTGGCACTTTAACCATATGTTAGATCCGCGTTCCACATCGCCTGGCTCCATTATGCCACGTTATTCTTGGCTAATTAAAAACGATATGAATGCCTCAAATTTGGAAAGCAAAATGAAAGCATTGGCTACATTGGGCGTTCCTTATACCGATGAAGAAATTGCTGGCGCCAAACAAGCTTTGTTAACTCAGGCTAAGGAAGTGGAAAATAATTTAAGACAAGATCCTGAATATGTTAAAAATTATGGCTCAAGCAATATTCAGAATAAGGAAATTGTGGCGCTAATCGCTTATTTACAACGTTTAGGAACCGATATTAAAGCAGATGCTCCAACAGCATTAAAAAATAATTAATATGTTAAGATTTATATCACATAATTTTGATGGAATGGACGGGATTGAAATTTATCCCATAATTTCATTGTTGCTTTTTTTTACTGTTTTTATCACCATGTTAATCATTGTCATAAAAATGCCTAAAAAAAATATCGATGAAATAAGCCAATTGCCTTTAGATAACAACACTAACAGTAAAGAAAACAATCATGAATAAGAATTCAGAAAACACATCGTGGTGGAAGAGATTTATGAAATCTATGACCAAAGCGCACGATTTAGGAACCGAAGAAGACATCATGCTCGATCACGATTATGATGGCATTAAGGAACTCGACAATGTTTTGCCCCCATGGTGGCTGGCAGGTTTTTACATCACCATTGCTATTAGTATTTTTTATTTAATCATGGTATTTGGTTTCAATAAATACAGTCAGGCCGACGAGCTTAATGATGAAATGGCCAATGCAAAAACGGAGATTGAAGCTTATAAAGCAGCAAATCCGCAGTTATTTGATGATGCCAACATTGTTGCTTATTCCGATCCAGAAAATTTGGCAAAAGGAAAGGAACTGTTTACCGCAAAAACTTGTGTTGTTTGCCATTTGGCGGATTTAGGCGGAAGCATTGGTCCGAATTTAACAGACAATAAATGGATTTTAGGCGGTGACGTAAAAAGTATTTTTAACACTTTAACAAATGGCGGCAGACCGGGAAAAGGAATGATTGCCTGGGAAAGCACCATTACAAGAGAAGAGCGAATTCAATTGGCAAGTTATATTATATCTATGCAGGGAACAAAGCCTGCAGTGCCAAAACCGGAAGAAGGAGATATTGTTTGGCCGGCAGAATAATAGAGAGAAATATATTTAAAAAGAAAAACCCTCTTTTGAGGGTTTTTCTTTTTAAATATTAATTAATAATTGGCTGGTTTTTTATTTTGTCGCATTTGTAACCAAAAGGATGATTAATTAATCTTAATTTTGCAAATCGATAAAAAAATAGAGCACTGCCTTTTAAACTTAGCATGAAAACAGAAAATAACGAGAGATTTAGAGACTCCATCGGAACCATAGACGAAAGCGGAAAACGTAATTTTATTTTTCCGAAAAAACCAAAAGGAAAATTTTATAACTATAGAACAATGGTGGGCTGGGTGCTTTTGGCATTTATGTTCGCGGCGCCTTTTATTAAAGTCAACGGAAATCAGTTTTTGCTTTTTAACGTTATTGAAAGAAAATTTCACATTTTCGGATTCCCTTTTTGGCCGCAAGATTTTCATTTGCTGGTCATATCTTTGCTGGTGAGCGTGGTGTTTATCATTTTATTCACGGTGGTTTTTGGCAGAATATTTTGTGGATGGATTTGCCCGCAAACTATTTTTATGGAAATGATTTTCAGAAAAGTGGAATATTTAATCGATGGAGACAGAACCAAACAAATAAAACTCGATAAACAAGCTTGGAATGCTGAAAAAATAAGAAAACGCGTTACAAAATGGATTGCTTTTTTTCTCATATCATTCATCATTGCCAATGTTTTCTTTGCTTATATTATTGGCAGCGATGTTTTAATCGAACACATTATTGATGGGCCATTAAATCATATTGGAACTTTGGTAAAACTTTTGGTTTTTACCATGGTTTTCTATTTTGTGTTTGCGTGGTTTAGGGAACAAGTATGTATCATTGTTTGTCCGTACGGCAGGTTGCAAGGCGTTCTTTTAGACAACAAGTCTATTAATGTGGCTTATGATTTTGTAAGGGGAGAAGGCGAAAAAGGAAGAAAACCCTTGCGTAAAGATGAAAACAGAGAGGAATCCGGTTATGGAGATTGTGTCTCATGTATGCAATGCGTTCAGGTTTGTCCTACAGGAATCGACATCAGAAACGGAACACAACTGGAATGCATCAACTGCACCGCCTGTATTGATGCTTGTGATGAAATTATGGATAAAGTTGGTTATGAAAGAGGGTTGATTCGTTATGCTTCAGAAGACGATATAGAAAAAAAGGAAAAATTTAAATTTAATGCACGTTTAATTGCTTATTCAGCGTTGTTAACTGTGTTGGTAGGTGTACTTGTTGCGATGTTATTTTTGCGAAATGATGTGGAAGCCACCATTTTGAGGTTGCCCGGACAAATATTTCAAACAACGGAAACTACCGTAAAAAATGTTTACACCTTCAAATTAATCAATAAAACGAATAAAAATATTGAAAATATAGATATTAAATTAATTTCACATAACGGAAAAGTTGAAATGATAGGCGGACTTTCCAAAGTGGAAAAACAGGGATTGAAGGAAGGTACTTTATTTATTGAAATTGACAAAAAAGACCTAAATTCGTCAAATGAAAAGTTAAAAGTTGGGGTGTATTCGGAAGGGAAACTGATTGAAGCAACAACCACCAATTTTGCAGGACCCATAAAAATTAATTAGATGAACCGAGCCACAACAAATTTTGATACACAGTAAAATGATTAATGGCAGGCAGCAGATGTTACCGCTAAAAAATAAAATGTAAACAGATGAATTTTAAAATCAGTTGGCCAACAGGCATTGTACTTGCCTTGTCGGCATTTATCATATTCATATTGTCTTTCGTTTATAAGGCAGTTTTTGTGCCTGGATATGACCATCATTTGGTTTCTGCTGATTATTATAAAGATGAAATGAATTATCAACAAGAAATTGATAAATTGAATAAAGCCGCAGCCTTAAACGAAGATGTCACTTTAACAAAAGTTGCTGAAGGCTTGTTAATTAAATTTCCTGCGGAATTTGATCCCGAAAAAATAGCTGGGACAATTTCGTTTCAACGACCTTCCAACGAAAAAATTGATTTTCAGCTTCCCATAAAATTAACAACCGTCGATTATTTAATATTGGATGATAATTTGGTGCAAGGAATTTGGAATGTGAAAATTGAATGGACTGTAAACAGCAACACTTATTTATTTAAGGAAAAATTAAGGTACTAATATGCTTTGGACTGCGCTTATTTTTGGTTTGGCAGGCGGTTTTCACTGTATAGGAATGTGCGGGCCAATTGCATTCATTATTCCGGTAAACAGAGAATCAAAAACATCCTTAATTTTCCAAACATTCTTATATCATTTCGGACGAATATTGAGTTATTCTATCATAGGCTTGCTTTTTGGTTTTATAGGAAAGGGATTATATTTGGCCGGTTTTCAGCAACGCTTGTCAATTTTAATGGGTGTTATTATGATTGTAACAATCATCACACCGATTTCTGTCTTTAATAAATACAATTTTTCCAAACCGCTTTATAAAATTGTTGCCCATGTTAAATACAATCTTGGAATTTATCTAAATAAAAAGACCAACAAAGCCTTATTTTCAATCGGTTTTTTTAATGGTTTTTTGCCTTGCGGCTTGGTTTATATTGCTGTAATTGGCTCAATTTCAACGGGCAGCCCTGTTCAGGGAGTTTTATATATGGCATTATTTGGGGTTGGAACAATTCCTATGATGACCGCAGCGGTGTTGTTGGGAAATTTTGTGAGCGTATCTTTGCGTGCTAAATTTCAAAAAATAATCCCTGTTTTTGTGATAATCATCGGATTATTATTTATTTTGCGTGGCCTGGGATTGGGAATTCCTTATTTTTCTCCTTCTGATGTAAAACTGCAGCCTTTAAGTGACCCGGAAATTTGTTTAACCTATGAGAAAATTGACCATCATAATATGAATATTTCAAATTTTTATATATAAAGGAATGATTAATGGCGAACTTGCCAGCCGGCAGGCAACAGCTGTTACAGCTAAAAAATAAAATTTAAAAACATGAAAGAAACTCCTAAATTGACCATCGAAGATTTTGAAAGAGTGTCTTCAAACCAAGAACTTTTAAAACTCATTAAGCAAAAAAATATTCCTTTTGATAGGGTGGCAAAACGATTGTTTTATGAAGAAGAGTTGCGCAATTTACAAATTGAATTGGTGAAGCTGCAGCAGTGGATTTCAAAAAATAAAATGCGTGTGGCCATTATTTTTGAAGGACGGGATGCCGCAGGAAAAGGAGGGAATATTCGCAGGTTTACGGAACATTTAAATCCGCGTGCGATGAATGTGGTGGCTTTAACAAAACCTACTGAGATTGAACGTGGCCAATGGTATTTTAGACGATATATTAAAGAAATGCCTAATGCTGGGGAAATTGTATTTTTCGACAGAAGTTGGTATAATAGAGCTGTTGTTGAGCCTGTTATGGGATTTTGCACAGAAACCCAATATCAAAATTTTATGGTTCAGGTTTCTGAATTTGAGCATATGATGTATGAAGACGGAATGGTTTTGATAAAATTTTGGTTTTCCATTTCAAAAGAAGAGCAGCAGTCACGTTTCAATGCGCGCATTGCGACACCGCTAAAACGATGGAAATTTAGTCCGGTCGATAGGAAAAGTCAGGAACTTTGGGATAAATATACGCATTACAAGGAGCAAATGTATAGTCGCACACACACCAGCTACAGTCCGTGGATTACCGTTAAAGCTAACGATAAAAAATTGGCGCGTTTGGAAAGTATCCGATACGTATTGTCTCAATTTAACTATGAAGGAAAAGAAAATGCATCAACCATATTGTTTCCAGATCCAAACATTGTGATGCGTTATTACCGTTCAGCCAAACAAATAGATTAATGATGAAGCCGTATAAATTAACTGAAACTGACGTTGAAATTCTCAACACGAATAAAGGTTTAAGGGCTTTATTTTCAAAAGAACCCTATAATCTTGAAAAAGCTGTTCGTTTTGTTAAATATGAAAATAAATTAAAAAAACTTCAGGTTGAATTAATCCGATTGCAAACTTGGGCCATTGAAGAAAATGAACGAATCATGATTATTTTCGAAGGAAGGGATGTAGCCGGAAAAGGTGGTGCCATTAGGCGCGCAACCGAGCGGATGAATCCGCGGCATTATCGCATAGTGGCTTTGCCAAAACCCACCGAAGATGAGCGTTCTCAGTGGTATTTTCAGCGATATGTTATTCAATTTCCAAAAGCCGGTGAAATCGTTTTTTTCGACAGAAGTTGGTATAATAGGGCAGTAGTTGCTCCGGTAAACGGTTTTTGCACGCAACATGAGTATGAAATTTTCATGAATCAGGTAAACGACTTTGAGCGAATGATTACAGAATCGGGCATTCATTTAGTGAAAATTTACATGTCCATTTCCAAAAAAGAGCAGGCCAAACGCTTTGAGGAATTAAAAGGCGATCCATTAAAACAATGGAAAATAACGCCTGTTGATGAAAGAGCCCAAGAACTATGGGATGTTTATACCTATTATAAAAATAAAATGTTTGAAAAAACAAAAGAAGGCGTGGTTGACTGGAAAATAATAAAAGCAAATAAAAAAACGTATGCCAGGGTTGTGGCCATTAACCATATTTTAAGCAGTATTCCTTATGATAAAAAACGGGAAATTTAAATTTCTTCGCCTTCAATAAACACTTTATCAATATGTTGATTTCCAAATGAGTATGGCATAAAACCATAACTTGGAATTTCTTTGGTTATGATGAAATTTGCTTTTTTTCCTTTGCAAATGCTTCCGTGGGTTTTTTCCAGTCCCATTGCATAAGCGCCATTAATTGTTGCCGCATTTATGGCTTCTTCCGGCGTCATTTTCATTTTTATGCAAGCAGTTGAAATAACAAAGTTCATATTTCCAGAGGGTGTAGAGCCCGGATTGTAATCGGTAGCCAACGCCAATGGCAAACCCGCATCAATTATTTTTCTTGCCGGCGTGTAAGGAATGCTTAAAAAATAAGAACAGGACGGCAATGCAACTGGCATAGTATCGGTATTTTTTAAAACTTCAATATCTTCATCGCGCATCAATTCCAAATGATCTACAGAAAGTGCTTTGTGTTTTACGCCAACCCGAACACCGCCAATAGCCGTAAACTGATTTACGTGAATTTTTGGAATCAGCCCGTATTTTACTCCGGCTTCAAGAATTCTGTCAGTATCATCAACAGAAAAATAGCCGGTTTCACAAAAAACATCAATATATTCAGCCAAATTTTCTGCTGCCACAGCGGGTAAAATTTCATTTATCACAACATCGACATAATAGCTTTTGTTGTTTTTAAATTCAGAAGGCAAAGCATGAGCGGCCAAAAAAGTTGATTTAATAGTAATCGGATAGTTTTCGTTGAGCTTTTTTATGACACGCAACATTTTTAATTCAGCATCTTTTGTCAATCCGTAACCCGATTTTATTTCGACGGCACCTGTGCCCAATTTCATCACTTCTTCAATACGTTTTGCCGATTGCTGGTATAAATCTTCTTCGGATGTTTGCTGCAATTTTATGGCTGAATTTAAAATTCCGCCGCCATTGTTCGCAATCTCTTCATAGGTAAGTCCATTTATTCTGTCAATAAATTCTTGTTCCCTATTACCGGCGTAAACAATGTGCGTATGGCTGTCGCACCAGGTTGGAAGCACAATTTTTCCGCGGGCGTCAATGGTATTTTCGGCTAAAATAATGGGTAAATTTTCCATCTTGCCAAAATCTTTGATCACATCATTTTCAAACAATAAAAAAGCATTTTTAATGGCGGGAAGAAATTTCATCGCTGCCCCGCAAACCATTTTTTTCGGCACGTTTTCAACCTGGATTAATTCTTTTATATTGATAATTAATGTTGTCATATTTTCAAAAAATCTTAGCCCAAATATACGGCTATTTTAGAAAGCATAAAACAAGCTTTTAAATTTGAATTTAGATTAAGGAAAATGCTGTTTTTTTAGGATATTTATCATATAAATAAAGCGTAGATAGCGTATATTTGCACAAAATTAAAAAAATGAAAAAAGCCATATATATAGCCACCAGTGAAGCTAACAGCGGTAAATCAATTGTAACTTTGGGGTTGATGAGGATGCTGCTGGGGAAAACCGCTAAAGTCGGTTATTTTAGGCCTATTATTGACAATGTCAAGAAAGGGAAAAAGGACAACCATATCAATACCATTATTTCCCATTTTCAATTGGACATCGATCCAAATGACGCTTATGCTTTTACCCGCAGCGAATTTATAAATAAGCGGAATAATGGGAAAGAAGGAGAAATATTCGACACTATTATTTCAAAATACAAAGCTTTAGAAGATAAAAACGATTTTATGTTGGTTGAAGGCTCTGACTTTTCCGGAGAAGGAATGGCCATTGAATTGGATGCGAATATATTAATTGCAAAAAATTTGGGAATTCCGGCAATCATCGTTTCAAGCGGTGTTGGTAAAACTTTGGATGAATTTATTGAAGGACTGCATTTGGCCTATGATTCATTTAGAGAAAAGGAAGTGGAGGTTTTGGCTGTGATTGCCAACAAGGTTCAGGAAAAAAATATTGGAATTGTAAAAAACGGTGTGGAAAAAAACTTGCCAAAAGATGTTTTTGTAAATGTTATTCCTTTAATAGCGTCGTTAAACAATCCAACCATAAAAGAAATTGCAAAATCAATAGGCGCTAAATTTTTATTTGGTAAGGAATATGAAAATAATCAAACAACAAGTTTTAAAGTAGGGGCAATGCAATTGCGAAATTATTTAAAACAGTTGGAAGAAAATTGTTTGATTATTACGCCGGGAGACAGGGCCGACATTATTTTAGGCGCGTTACAGGCCAATATTTCAACCAATTACCCTGCAATTTCAGGAATTGTTTTAACTGGCGGAATTCTTCCGGAAGAACCTATTATTAGGTTAATTGAAGGGTTGCCCCAGATTGTGCCAATTTTAACGGTGGAAGAAGGAACGTTTGATGTTGCCAATAAAATTGGAGCGGTTCGTTCACATATGTACGCCGAAAATAAAGAAAAAATCAACATTTCCTTGAACACATTTGACAAGTATGTTGAAGTTGATAAGTTAAATGATAAATTAATTACCTTTGAAAGCGGTGGAATTACGCCGAGAATGTTTCAATACAATTTGTTGAAACGCGCAAAAACGGCACGAAAACACATCGTGCTGCCTGAAGGAAATGACGACAGAATTTTAACAGCCGCTGCTCGCTTGGTTATGAGCGACATTGTTGATTTAACCATACTGGGAGATAAAATAAATATTGAAAATAAAATACATCAATTGGGATTAAAACTGGATTTGAATAAAATTAATATAATCAATCCCATTGAATCTGACCTTTATAAAGATTTTTCATATACCTTATATGAATTGAGAAAAAATAAAGGCTTAACCATTGATATGGCAGAAGATTTAATGGGAGACGTCTCCTATTTTGGTACTATGATGGTACACAAAGGTATGGCAGACGGAATGGTTTCAGGCGCCGCGCATACAACCCAGCACACTATTAAACCGGCTTTACAGTTTATTAAAACCAAACCGGGAGTATCCGTTGTTTCTTCCATATTTTTTATGTGTTTGGAAGACCGAGTTTCCGTTTTTGGCGATTGCGCCATCAACCCAAACCCAACTTCAGAACAATTGGCTGAAATTGCAATTTCTTCTGCCGATTCAAGCATTAACTTCGGAATTGAACCAAGAATAGCAATGCTTTCTTATTCATCAGGCGACTCCGGTAAAGGAGAAGATGTTGAAAAAGTGAGAAGAGCTACCGAAATTATCAGGGAAAAACGACCAGATTTAAAAGTGGAAGGGCCAATACAATATGACGCAGCAGTTGATGCAACCATAGGAAAAAGCAAAATGCCCGATTCTGAAGTGGCTGGACGCGCAAACGTATTGATTTTTCCTGATCTAAACACAGGAAACAATACCTATAAAGCCGTTCAAAGAGAAACTGGCGCATTGGCAATTGGACCAATGTTACAGGGTTTAAACAAACCGGTAAACGATTTAAGCAGAGGATGCACGGTAGACGATATTTTTAATACCGTAATATTAACAGCAATACAAGCACAAGGATTTTAAATGAAGATATTAGTTATAAATTCAGGCAGTTCATCCATTAAATACCAGTTATTTAGGATGCCTGAACAGGAAGTTATTTGTTCTGGATTGGTGGAAAGAATTGGCTCAAAAGATGCCGAAATCCATTATAAATCCAATCATACCAAAATTGATGAAGTTATGGATATTCCAAATCACACTGTTGGTTTGGAAAAAGTTGTCAACTTTTTATTGGATGAAAAAATTGGCGTCATAAAATCGACTTCAGAAGTTGTGGCCGTTGGCCATAGAGTGGTTCACGGTGGAAGCACTTTTTCAAACACAACCATTATCAATCAAGTTGTTAAAGACAAAATAAAAAAATTATTTTCTTTGGCGCCACAACACAATCCGGCAAATTACGAAGGCATTGTTGTTGCGGAATCTTTTTTTCCCAATGCAAAACAAATTGCCGTTTTTGATACGGCTTTTCACCAAACAATTCCGGTTGAAGCCTATAAATACGCCATTCCCACAAAATTTTTGGTCGAAAATAATATTCGTTTGTATGGTTTCCACGGTACAAGCCATAAATATGTTTCAGAAAAAGCCATTGAACATCTGGGCATTGTAAATTCAAAAATAATCACCATTCATTTGGGTAATGGCTGCAGTATGACTGCGGTAAAAAACGGAAAAAGCATTGACCACACACTTGGTTTCGGACCGGTTACCGGATTGATTATGGGAACGCGAAGCGGCGATATAGACCACGCCATTATTTTTCATTTGGTCAATAATTTGGGTTATTCGCTTGATGAAGTTAATAATTTGCTTCAAAAAGAAAGCGGTATGTTTGGTTTAACGGGCTACAGCGATTTACGTGATATTGAATCTGAAGCAGAAAATGGCAACAAAGAATGCCAGCTGGCATTGGATATGAACGCTTACCGAATCAAAAAATATATTGGTGCTTACGCTGCAGCAATGAATGGTTTGGATGCTATCATTTTCACTGCGGGAATTGGCGAAAATTCAAACTTTATCAGAAAGTTGGTTTGTACAAATATGGACTATTTAGGAATTGAACTGGATGAAGAAAAAAACAATATCAGAGCAAAAGTGCTCACCGAAATTCATACTGAAACTTCAAAAACAAAAATTTTGATTGTGCCAACCAATGAAGAAGTTGAAATTGCAAAACAGTCTTTTGAGTTGTTAAATTAGATCAAAAAATAAATATAAAAAAAGCATTGAAAATTTTCAATGCTTTTTTGCGATTAAATGTTAAATGTTCAACTTGAAACTATTTAAGCGTTCCAATCATTGCTGATGGTTTCACCCATAAATCATATTCTTCCGCAGTAACATAGCCTAAACGCACAGCTTCTTCTTTTAAAGTTGTTCCGTTTTTGTGTGCGGTATTGGCAATTTCAGCAGCTTTGTAGTAACCAATTTTGGTATTTAAGGCAGTGACCAACATTAAAGAATTGTTTACCAATTCAGTAATACGTGTGTAATTAGGTTCAATACCAACAGCACAATGTTCATCAAAACTAGCGCAGGCATCACCTAATAATCGTGCCGATTGCAAAAAATTAACCGCCATAATTGGTTTAAAAACATTTAACTCATAATGGCCTTGCGTTCCGCCAATGGTAATGGCAACATCGTTACCCATTACTTGTGCACAAACCATGGTTAAAGCTTCCGCCTGGGTTGGATTTACTTTTCCTGGCATAATGGAACTTCCTGGTTCGTTTGCAGGAATAATCAATTCTCCAATGCCTGATCGTGGTCCGGAGGCCATCATACGAATATCATTCGCAATTTTATTTAAAGAAACTGCCAATAATTTTAAGGCACCGTGACTTTCCACAATGGCATCGTGTGATGCCAACGCTTCAAATTTATTTTCGGCAGTAATAAAAGGCAATCCGGTAAATTCGGCTATTTTTTTGGCCACCAAAACATCGTAACCTTTTGGCGTATTCATCCCGGTACCAACAGCGGTTCCGCCTAAAGCCAATTCAGACAAGTGAGGCAAAGTATTTCTCAACGCTCTTAATCCGTGATCCAATTGTGAAACATAACCCGAAAATTCTTGACCGACTGTTAACGGCGTTGCGTCCATTAAATGGGTACGGCCAATTTTTACCACATCTTTAAATGCTTCAGCTTTTGCGTTTAACGTATTACGCAATTTTTCAACTCCGGGAATGGTGGTGTCCATCACCATTTTATAACAGGCAATGTGCATTCCTGTTGGGAAAGTGTCATTGCTCGATTGTGATTTGTTTACGTCATCATTTGGCTGAATAGATTTTTCCCCTTCGCCAATAACGCCACCTAACATTTCGTGGGCACGATTTGCAATCACTTCATTGACATTCATATTGCTTTGGGTTCCCGAACCGGTTTGCCAAATAACCAATGGAAACTGGTCATCGTGTTTTCCTTCTAAAATTTCATCGCAAACTGCAGAAATGATATCTCGTTTTTTTTCAGGAAGCACACCCAATTCGCAATTTGCGTGTGCAGCCGCTTTTTTAAGGTAGGCAAATCCGTAAATAATTTCTAAAGGCATGGAAGCTGAAGGCCCAATTTTGAAATTGTTTCGGGAACGTTCTGTTTGGGCACCCCAATATTTATCGGCAGGAACTTCAACATTTCCCATGGTGTCTTTTTCCATTCTGTATTTCATAAGATTGTATTTGTCTATATTAATGATTTTTCTGTCGAACAAATAGTTAGTTATAATTTTTTTGATTGGTTTTTATTTAAATATAGGCATAAATTTTAGCATCTTAAAATAATGTCCAGCAAAAAATCACATTTATTAAACATTGCTTATTTAAGTATTCATTGTTGTCCGGTAAAAATTCATTGCAATTTAACAATCCTAATCTTAATCGGCCTTAACAAACAGGTCGCCCCGATGGGGCTTGTTTTTTTGAAAATCTATTTTCTACAAACAGTTCGTCCCTCTGGGACTAAAAA
>JAUYUA010000016.1 GCA_030694935.1 Lutibacter sp.
TCCTTAAAATAGTTTTGCGTGTTTTTAGGCGGATAATACTCCAATAAATTCCTGTCCATAGTTTTTTGAAAATTCCTTTCTTCATAATGCCCAAATTCGCGTCCCATAAACAACAGCTTTGTGCCGGGATGCGTATACATATAGCCATACAACAAACGAAGATTTGCAAAACGTTGCCATTCATCGCCCGGCATACGTCCCAAAATGGTTTTTTTTCCGTGCACCACTTCATCGTGAGAAAGCGGCAGCATAAAATTCTCGGTAAAAGCGTAGGTTAAACTGAAAGTGATTTCATTTTGATGGTATTTTCTGTAAATGGTGTCTTTAGAAAAATAATCCAAAGTATCGTGCATCCAGCCCATCATCCACTTCATGCCAAAACCCAATCCGCCCATAAAAGTTGGTTTGGAAACCATAGGAAAAGCTGTGGATTCTTCCGCAATAGTTTGCACATCGGGGAACGATTTATACACTTCTTCATTCAATTCCTTTAAAAACAAAACCGCATCCAGATTTTCATTTCCGCCATAAATATTTGGCTCCCATTCACCGTCTTCACGCGAATAATCTAAAAACAGCATTGAGGCTACAGCGTCAACACGCAATCCGTCGGCGTGATATTGTTCAAGCCAAAAAATAGCGTTGCTGATTAAAAAAGAACGGACTTCATTTCTTCCGTAATTAAAAATAAGGCTTTTCCAATCCTGGTGATATCCTTTTCTTTTATCTGGATGTTCATATAAATTTGAACCATCAAAATAGCCAAGACCGTGTGCATCTTCAGGAAAATGCGAAGGCACCCAATCCAAAATAATTCCTATATCGCTTTGATGCAATTTATCGACCAAATATTTTAATTCTTCCGGATAACCAAAACGAGACGTTGGCGCAAAATATCCGGTAACCTGATAGCCCCAAGAAGGATCGTACGGATATTCCATAATCGGCATAAATTCTACGTGGGTAAAATTCATTTCTTTCACATAAGTCACCAATTCATCGGCCAATTCAAAGTAAGACAAAGATCTGTTTTCCTTGCCTTTTTTTCTCCAAGAACCCAAATGCACTTCGTAAACAGAATAAGGCGCATCTAACGCATTGTTTTTTTTGCGTGTGTGCATCCAGCTTTTATCTTCCCATTTGTAGGAATCTTCCCAAACTACGGAAGCTGTTTTAGGCGGATATTCACACCTGCGCGCATAAGGGTCGGCTTTTTCGGAAACGTAATTATTATTATTTGAATGAATTTTATATTTATAAACATTCCCTTTTCCTACGGATGGAATAAATCCTTCCCAAATACCTGAGGAATCCCAACGAACATTCAAATTAAATTCTCCATCAACCCAATGATTAAAATCACCAATTACGGAAACCTGTTTGGCGCTGGGAGCCCAAACAGCAAAATAAGTGCCTTTAACTCCATTTACCGTAATGCTGTGAGAACCAAATTTCTCATACAATCGATAATGCTTTCCGCTTTTAAATAAATCAATGTCGAAATCTGTAAAAAGGCTGTGTGTTATTACATTGGTCATAAATTATATGCTAAAACCATTAGGAATTAAAGCGCCTTTTTTAACCACAACAATGCCGTCTCTTACAACATAAGTATCTGTTTCAATATCTTTTAGGTGTTTCCCACCATTAATTCTAACATCATTGCCAATACAGCAATTTTTATCTAAAATGGCGTTTTTGATAAAACAACGCTTGCCAATTCCCATAGAAACAATTTTTTCATCAACAATATGTTCAAGAGGCTGGTAAAAATCGGAACCCATCATATACGTATTGATAATGGTTGATTCGGTATCAATCCTTGAACGAACCCCAATCACAGAATGTTCAATTTTCCCTGCGTTTATGATGCATCCATCCGCAATTACCGTTCTGTCCATTGCGGTTCCTGAAATTTTTGTGGTAGGCAACATTCGGGCATGCGTATAAATTCTTTTTTGCGTGCTGTACAAATCAAACTTCGGAAAATCATCTGTCAATCCTAAATTGGCTTCAAAAAACGAGTCTATATTTCCAATGTCGGTCCAATAGCCTTCATATTGAAAACTTACAATTTTATGTTTATCGATGGCCTGCGGAATAATTTCTTTGCCAAAATCATTTGTGTCAGGATTGGCCATCAATTCAACCAAAAGATCTCTGTTAAAAATATAAATCCCCATAGAAGCCAAATAATTACGGCCTTCTTTTTTCATATCATCACTTACTTCTGAAGTCCAATCATGTAACAAATCAGCGGCAGGTTTTTCAATAAAAGAAGTAATTTCATCTTGATCATTTGTTTTTAAAATCCCAAATGACGTGGCATCTTTTGCATTCACAGGAATGGTTGCAATAGAAATGGCCGCTTTCAGTCTAACGTGTTTTTCAACCATTTCCTCAAAATCCATTTGATACAATTGATCACCCGACAAAATCAAGGCATAATCAAAATCGTGATTTAAAAAGTGGTGCATGCTTTGTCGCACTGCATCCGCTGTTCCCTGAAACCACGTGCTGTTTCCGGGTGTTTGTTCGGCCGCCAAAACATCAACAAATGCTGAGCTGAAAAAACTAAAATGATAGGTGTTTTTAATATGTCTGTTTAATGATGCCGAATTAAATTGCGTTAACACAAAAATACGTTTGATGTCCGAATTAATGCAATTTGAGATCGGAATATCCACCAACCTGTATTTACCCGCAATTGGCACGGCAGGTTTAGAACGCGTTTCTGTTAACGGGTGTAATCTGGATCCTTGTCCGCCACCTAAAATAATTGATAAAACTTTATTCCCAATCATAACTTACTGATTTAATGATTTATACAAATTGATATATGCCAATGCCGATGCATCCCAAGAATGGTTGATGCCCATTATTTTTTTCCTTATTTTCTGATATTTTTCTTGATTTTCAAACAACTTCTCACCTCTTTCAATCGCTTCGGTGATTGCTGAAACCGTAACTTCCTCATGGCAAATCCCAAATCCGCCCTTTTCTGAAATATCTGTAACAGTATCTTTTAAACCACCAATACTTCTCACAATTGGAATAGAGCCATAGCGCAAAGCGTACATTTGGTTCAATCCGCAAGGTTCAACCCTTGAAGGCATCAAAATAAAATCGGCTCCTGCGTAAACAATATGCGCCAATTTTTCATCATATCCAATAAAAGCATTGTAAGTTCCTTCAAAATCTTTTTTAAGCGCAATCAATTGTGCTTCAACAACATCATTGCCCGAACCCAATAAAAATATGGATATATTTTCATTTTGAAGCGCTTTTTCAAAGGTTTTCGGAAATAAATCGGCTCCTTTTTCTCCCACCAATCGCCCAATAAATGCAAATAGCGGTTTTTCAAAATTCAAATTATACCGACTGCAAAGCCATTTTTTATTGACTTCCCTTCCCTTTTCAACGGTATTTATGCTGTAATTTTCCACCAAATAAGCATCCGTTTCCGGATTCCACACACCCCAATCAATCCCGTTCAAAATCCCTACACATTTTGCGCTTTCAGCACTTAACAAACCTTCCAAACCATTGGCTGCTTTCTTCAATTCTTCCATATAACTAGGAGAAACCGTGGTCACTTTCCAAGCGCATTTTATGGCTGACGCCAACGGATTGATGTTTCCAAACCAATCTATCAGCCCAACATTGGCAAAATTAAATTCAGGTATCAAACCCACTTTGCTGTGTGAAAACCAACCCTGATATTGCGCATTGTGAATGGTAAGCACAGTCGGAATATTTTTCAATGCCGCATAATCGCTGCATTGTGTCATCATAAAAGGAATCAGTCCGGTATGATGATCGTGAATATGCACCGTTGTTGGCTTTTCATCCCAAGTCAACATCCAATTTAAAGCAGCAATCTGAAATGCCAAAAACCGATCGGTATCATCCATCGAATACACATAATCTTTAAAAAGCAATTCAGGAACATCCACCAAATAAAGGTTAAAACCAATATTGCTGTGATTCCAAGTTTTTATTTCAAAGGGAAATTCTTGTTTCCCTAAATTTAATTTCGATTTAAAAATGACTGAAAATTCTTCACTTTGGGTGAATTTATTGTCATAAAAAGGCATAATTACTTCCGCAGTAAAACCCGCATCATTTTGGTATTTTGGCAACGCTCCCACCACATCGGCCAAACCGCCAACTTTTGCAACCGGATAACATTCTGCGCTCAAATGTGTTATTTTCATATATGCTTCTTTATTTTTTTATTCATTTAAAAATAACAATCAATATTTTCTAATTAAAAACGATTAAAATTTGGGCGTTCCCCGCCAGCTGGCAGGCCTGCCTGCCGGCAGGCAGGTCGGGCTTTCCATTCCAATCTTTTTTACTTCGCCAAAAGGCGAATCAAAAAAGTATTTTCATTTCAATCCCTAACGCAAACAAAACCATAAAATGATTGCAATATTCAGCTACAAAAATGCTGGTAATCATTGAATTTATTCATAATTATGAAAAATGAAATTACAAAAAAATCTTTAATAAGTAAAGTTTTTAAAATATAAATTTTTAAAAAACAGCAGAAAAACAAAAGAGGAAAATTTTTCAATTTTCCTCTTAAAATTATGATGCTTCAAGCATTTTATTTTAGCTATTTAGCTTGTGCCGCTTGTTCTTTTTTGATCAAATTTAACGCAGATCCTTCTTTAAACCATTCAATCTGACTCTGATTGTAGGTGTGGTTCAATTGAATAACATCTTTGCTTCCATCAGCGTGAACAAGTTCCAAAGCCAGTGTTTTTCCCGGAGCAAATTTATCCAAATCCAAAAAGTTGAAAGTATCATCTTCCTGAATCAAATCGTAATCCGCTTCATTGGCAAATGTCAACCCCAACATTCCCTGTTTTTTAAGGTTTGTTTCGTGAATCCGCGCAAAAGATTTCACAATAACCGCCGCAACACCCAAATGACGAGGTTCCATAGCCGCGTGTTCACGTGACGAACCTTCACCGTAATTATGGTCGCCCACAACAATCGAATAAACGCCTGCTGCTTTGTAAGCTCTTCCGGTATCAGGCACAGCACCAAATTCACCTGTCAGTTGATTTTTAACTTTATTGGTTTCTTTGCCAAAAGCATTTACCGCGCCAATTAAACAGTTGTTAGAAATATTGTCTAAATGACCGCGAAAACGCAACCAAGTACCAGCCATAGAAATATGGTCTGTGGTACATTTTCCATAGGCTTTTATCAATAATTTAGCACCTTTTACGTTGGTTCCAATCGGTTGAAATGGTTCTAACAATTGCAATCTTTCTGATGTTGGGCTCACCAAAACCTCAATTTTGCTACCATCTTCAAATGGCGCCACAAATCCGGCATCTTTTACATCAAAACCATTTGGCGGCAATTCAAAACCTGTTGGTTCTGAAAATTTTACCTCCACACCATCTTCATTGATTAACGTATCGGTCATCGGATTAAAATCTAACCTGCCCGAAATTGCTATGGCAGCCACCATTTCCGGTGAAGCCACAAAAGCGTGTGTATTCGGATTACCGTCTGCTCTTTTTGAAAAGTTCCTGTTGAAAGAGTGAATAATCGTATTTTTTTCTTGTTTTTCAGCACCTTCCCTCGCCCACTGGCCAATACAAGGTCCGCAGGCATTGGTAAATATTTTAGCGTTCAAATCTTCAAAAATGGTTAACAAACCATCTCTTTCAGCCGTATAACGCACTTGCTCGGAACCTGGATTGATACCAAATTCGGCTTTTGAAACAATATTATTGTCCACTGCCTGTTTTGCCACTGAAGCCGCTCTCGACAAATCTTCATAAGATGAATTTGTGCAAGAACCAATTAATCCCCATTCCACTTTTAAAGGCCAATCATTTTTCAACGCTTTTTCAGTCATTTCACCAACTGGCGTGGCCAAATCTGGCGTAAACGGACCGTTTAAATGAGGTTTAAGTTCAGATAAATTAATTTCGATAACTTGGTCAAAATAAAGTTCCGGATTTGCATATACTTCATCATCGCCAGTTAAATAAGACGCTATTTTATTGGCTTCATCAGCCACTTCATTACGATCGGTTGCGCGCAAATAACGTTCTATTGATGCATCATAACCAAAAGTTGAAGTTGTGGCGCCAATTTCAGCACCCATATTGCAAATAGTTCCTTTTCCTGTTGCAGACATCGCTTTTGCGCCTTCACCAAAATATTCTACAATGGCGCCGGTACCTCCTTTTACAGTCAAAATACCAGCAACTTTTAAAATTACGTCTTTAGGCGCAGTCCAACCCGATAATTTTCCGGTTAACTTCACACCAATCAATTTTGGAAATTTCAATTCCCAAGCCATTCCGGCCATCACATCAACTGCATCAGCACCTCCAACGCCAATGGCAATCATTCCCAATCCGCCGGCATTTACGGTATGTGAATCTGTTCCAATCATCATTCCTCCCGGAAATGCATAATTTTCTAAAACCACTTGATGGATAATTCCAGCACCCGGTTTCCAAAAACCAATTCCGTATTTGTTAGACACTGAAGCCAAGAAATTAAATACTTCACTACTGCTGTTTAAAGCGGTCTGTAAATCTTTATCAGCGCCAATTTTAGCCTGAATTAAGTGATCACAATGTACGGTTGTTGGCACAGCCACTTTTGTTTTTCCGGCTTGCATAAATTGCAGCAAGGCCATTTGTGCGGTTGCATCCTGGCAAGCAATTCTGTCGGGCGCAAAATCCACATAATCTTTTCCGCGAACAAAAGCCGTCTTCGCTTTACCGTCCCAAAGGTGGTTGTATAATATTTTTTCAGCTAAAGTTAAAGGTTTTCCAACTACTGTTTTTGCGGCATCAACACGCTCAGCCATTCTGCTGTAAACACCTTTAATCATTTCAATATCAAAAGCCATATCTATAATTTTAATTAAGTTATTTTAATTAAGCGAAGGTACGAAAAATGATTGCTTTAATTAACAAAATGGCAGTAACAAGCGCATTTTTATAGATATAAATATTTACAAACCCTATTTTTTTTAAAACGGTAAAAAAGGATCTCGAAAACGTTGTAATTATTAAAATATGATAAAAGATAATTGATAAAATTTACAGTTTGACAGCTCAAAAATCAACTTTCTGCTTATTAAAAATTCAATTTTACTCATTTATACTTTCTGTCTCTGAACTTTAAAATAGGCAATTCAAAATAGCGATAAATAATATTTGAAAAAATAATGGTGATACTCAAAAATAAAAATATTAAACCCATCTTTTGTGAAATAGATTTTGTGGATACTTCAAATATCTCCTGCATTCCAAGTAAAACTATGGAGTAATTCACCAAATAAATGGCATAGGAATTTACGCTTATAAATTTAATGGCTCCAGAAAACAATCCTGAATAATTCAACGTTGAAAAATAAGGAAATAATAATGCCAAGCTTAAAATTACTGTTTGCAAGTAAACAAAAACATAAAAACCCAAATTGGTTTCGGGCAATAAATTAAAAACATAAATAAACAAATGAAGCAACGTAAAAATTAGCACGCCAGCAATTAAAAGATGCAATTTGTATTTTTTCATAATTTCTGGGTATTTTCGGGTCACAAATACAACTAAGAAACCCATATAAATTGAGTCAATTCTATAAATAACCACTTTTCTGAAAGAGGCGCTCCAATCACTTAAAGAATTTATATCGGCTGAAAGATAATATATTACTTTTAAGAATGTCAATCCTAAAATAGTTACCAAAGTAATCCAAAGAAATAATTTTTCCTTATTACTGTTTTTTAGCAATTTAAAACTAAAAAAAAGGAAGAAAGGCAATAACAAATAGGCATATTCTTCGATGGACAAACTCCATGCTTCTGTAAAAAAATCGGGATGCGGTGTTGAAAAATTTTGCAAAAAAGGAATATATAAACCAATGGTTTTTGGCAAATCTTTCCCTAAAAACAAAAAAATTGAAACATTTAATATAAGCACAAAAAAGTAATTGGGAAGGGTTCTAAACCATCTGCGCTTCCAGAAACTTAACAAATCTTTAGTGCTTGTTTTGTGAAGTTCTATGTGTTTTAAAAGAATTCCCCCTATTAAAAAACCGCTTAAAACAAAAAACAAATCAACGCCAATGGCACCTAAAATTTTTATTCCGGTAAAAATGGGAGTTACTGAATTTGGAAATACCAACAATGTTGCGTGTGACATTACCACCAAACAAATAGCAACAGACCTAAGAAAATCCAATCCGAAAACCCTATTGCTTTGTGAAGTATTCATTTTTTATGATTTTGAATAAATGTAACCTTTTTATTCAAATTACGGGTTTTCAAAATCATCTTAAAAAGAAAAAATAGCAGGTCTGTAAGCCGGATTTTGTACTTCGAAAAGTTCTTATCATTTATCTAGACCATAAATTACTTTATAGCTCAAGCTGCCTACCCCTTGAAATAATGCGAGTCACACTAAAATTTCAATATACATGGCATTTCACCGCATAGAGTTTACCTGGTTTCACTACAGCCGAACTGTACTTGCTTTCTGTTGCACTTGTCCTCGGCTTACGCCGGATGGATGTTATCCACTATGCTACTCTTTGGTGTCCGGACTTTCCTCTCCAATAAATTGAAGCGATAAGACGACCTACTAATTTTTTGCAAAAATAAACTAAAAATTGAACATAAAAAAACCCACTCAAAGATTGAGTGGGAAAATTGCTATGAAAAAGAAAAAGTGTTGTCAGATATTTCACCAACAACTTTTCAAATATAATATATTTTAAAAAGATATAAAATTTTTTAACATTTATTTTTTACGAAAACATATCTTTTACTTTTTCAAAAAATGATTTGTCTAATTTTGAAGGATTGGGTTTAAAATTTTCATCCTTTTTATTGGCTTCAAAAAAAGCTTCTTGTTCCGTTGATAGGATTTGGGGAGTCCACACATTGATATGGATCAACAAATCGCCATTTCCATAATTGTCTATGCTTGGCAATCCTTTTCCTCGCAATCGCAAAATTTTTCCGGATTGTGTTCCCGGCTCAATTTTAATTTTTACTTTTCCTGTTACGGTATCAATATTTTTTGAAATTCCCAACACCGCTTCAGAAAAATTAATATACAAATCGAAGTGCAAATTTGTCCCTTCTCTTTTTAAGGTTTCGTGGGCAATTTCTTCAATAACCACAATTAAATCGCCATCAATTGCATTGTTTCCAGGCGCCGCATTTCCTTTTCCGTTAACTTTTAACTGAACGCCTTCCGTAACGCCGGCAGGAATTTTTATGGAAACAGTTTCTTCTTTAAATTCTAATCCGTCGCTGTCTGCATTCTTTGGTCTTTTATCCAAAATTTCACCCGCTCCGTGACAAGTCGGACAAGTAGATGCCGATTGCATACGTCCTAAAATAGTGTTGGTTACGCGCATCACCTGACCGGCACCATTACACGTGGTACAAGTTTTATAGGTGGCGCCTTCTGCCATTACTTTTCTGCGAACTTTTACCTTTTTTTCTACGCCATTGGCTATTTCCTCTAACGTTAATTTAACCCTGATTCGCAAATTACTTCCTTTCACCCGCGCTCTTCCGCGACTTTGGCCACCAAAACTGCCGCCACCAAAACCACCACCAAAAATATCTCCAAACTGACTGAAAATATCATCCATGTTCATTCCGCCGCCGCCATAGCCGCCACCGCCGCCGCCATTTTCAAATGCAGCATGGCCATATTGGTCGTAACGTGCTTTTTTATTATCGTTGCTTAAAATCTCATAGGCTTCCGCAGCTTTTTTAAATTTTTCTTCGGCTGCTTTATTTCCCGGATTTTTATCGGGATGAAATTCTACCGCTTTTTGTCGATATGCTTTTTTGATTTCTGCAGGGGTTGCCTTTTTGGAAATACCCAGTATTTCGTAATAATCTTGCTTCATTTTTTTATTTATTGTCCTATTACAACTCTAGGATATCTAATTACTTTTTCACCTAATTTGTATCCTTGCTCAAGGACATCAATAATTTTTCCTTTTAAATCAGCGCTTGGTGCAGGAATTTGTGTAATGGCTTCGTGCAATTCAACGTCAAAAACATCACCTGCATTCACATCAATAACACTTAAGCCTTTTTGAGCTAACGAGTTACGCAATTTGTTGTTAATCAACTCTATGCCTTTCAAAAGTTCGTTATTTTCTTCGCTCGCTTTTTTAATTTCATTTAAGGCCCTGTCAAAATCATCCAAAACAGGCAATAAAACTGTCATTAATTCCTCATTGGCAGTTTTAAATAACTCTACTCGTTCTCTGGAAGTGCGCTTTTTATAATTTTCAAACTCGGCAAATAATCGTAAAAATTTATCTTTTTCCTGATGAAGATCTTGTTTAAGTTGCTCCTCAACACTAACTTCCTGAGTTTCTTGCTGATTAACTTCTTGTTCATCTATTTCTTTCGGCTCCTTATTGTCTTTCTTTTTACTCATAATTTTTACATAAAATTGTTATCCTACTTTTGTCTGCAAAAGTATTGCCATTTTTTGAGATATGCCAATATGACACCTGGTTATTGATAATTAAAAAGACGGAAGATGTAAATATTAGATATTAAATATTTAATATTAAAAGTTAAAATTTTGAATGTCGAAGACGGATCCCTATTGCTATCAGGACCGAAGTTTGAAGTTAAATATTGAGTCCACTCCGAAAAGTCTGACACGCAAAAATAGTTAATAAAAGTTCACGAAGTTGAACAAATATTTATGCGTCTTTTCAAGTTATAAACAATTGGTTGTCAATAACTTAATTAGTTTTTTTTGGAT
>JAUYUA010000032.1 GCA_030694935.1 Lutibacter sp.
TGTGATTCAATTTTGTTTGTCCCGTTAGGGACTTTATATTGGTAGCAAAATAGTAAATATAATGTTTTCTGTGCCGTTAGGTACAGCATATTATTGCATCGATTTTAAAATATAACGTTCATTAAATACAAGATTGAATTATATCAATATTTCGTACCTAAAGGCACGAGAATTTAATTCGTTATTGTTTGTTGTTACCCATATTTTGTCCCTATTGGGACATAAATTTGTTTTGTTTAACACCTCCAATACAATTTAGCCAATGGCGTATTTTCGGTAGTTGCTGTTTTGCCTTGTTTAAGGAGTTTTTGGCGAATGTTAGGGAAAAGTTTGATCATTGTGATTCAATTTTGTTTGTCCCGTTAGGGACTTTATATTGGTAGCAAAATAGTAAATATAATGTTTTCTGTGCCGTTAGGTACAGCATATTATTGCATCGATTTTAAAATATAACGTTCCTCAAATTCAAGATTGAATTATATCAATATCCTAAACATAAAGGTACGCGAATTTAATTCGATTTTTGGTTTTGTCTGATTGCTAAAACTGAAAATAAATAAACTGCTCACCGCTTCCTTGTGCTATTGCTATCAGCAAAAACATAAAAGCCCAAACAACTCCTAAAACCCATGGAGAGGTTTTTAAGGAAACTTCTTTTAAGGAAGAATTTCTCATAAACCAATGGCAGATAAACATTAAACCGACCACCACACAAACTTTTAAAATATCGAAGCTTTGCAATATTTTTTCGCCATCTGCATTTAAAAACAACATAGAAGTAATCATATTCCAAGCTATTTTAAATTCTCTCGCCCTAAAAAATACCCAAGTGAAGTTTATACAGGTAAACGTTACCAAAGCCAAAAACATCCCATTCCACACTGTAATTTTAAACGGAATATATCGCTTTTGAAGTTTTTCCAATATCAAATAAACTCCGTGCAAACCGCCCCAAACCATAAAAGTCCAAGCGGCGCCGTGCCATAAACCGCCTAAAAGCATCGTAATCATAAGAGCGGCGTACATACGTGTAACGCCATATCTATTTCCACCTAAAGGAATATATAAATAATCTTTTAACCAGGAAGACAAAGAAATATGCCATCTATTCCAAAAGTCTGAAAATCCGATAGCCGCATAAGGATACTTAAAGTTATCAATTAAACCAATTCCCAACATTAAAGAGATTCCAATGGCGCAAGTTGAATACCCCGCAAAATCAAAAAATATTTGTCCGGAAAAAGCCAAAGTACCAGACCAGGCATCCCAAAAATTCAACACCTTATCCGATCCAAAAACGGTGTCGGCAGTATCAGCCAATAAAGTATCCGCCATCACCACTTTTTGAAATAAACCAATGGTCAACAAAAATAATCCCCAAATAAATTGGTTTACAGTCGCTTTTTTTTCTTCATAAAACTGCGAAATTAAATCGCCGGCTCTTACTATCGGCCCTGCAACCAACTGCGGAAAGAAGGTTACATAAAGCGCAAAATCCAAAAAAGTTTTTGCCCGTTCGGTCTTTCTATTGTACATATCAATGGTATAAGACATAGTTTGAAAGGTATAAAATGAAATTCCCATAGGCAAAATAATATCCATTTTTAGTGGATGGTAATAGATATCTACCGAATTTACCAATGCCGTAAAATTTTCCAATAAAAAATTTCCGTATTTGAAAAAAGCCAAAAAACCCAGATTTACAGACATACTCAACAGCAGCCATAGATTTCTAATTTTTTGATTTTCTTCAGTGGCCAACTTATTACCGGTAATCCAATCTATCATTGTTGAAATCCAAAGTAAAATAACCAATGGCGGATTCCAAAGTCCGTAAAAAACATAACTCGCAAACAAGAGCATTCTTTTTTTGTTGGTCCAGCTGAATAGTTTTGCATAATATAAAATCATAACAATGACTAAAAATACGACGAAGCTTAATGAGTTGAATAACATAATTAGTTGGTTTTATAATTGGTTAATGCACCATCTTTGATCATTATTTTCACCAATTCCGTTGTGAAAAATTGCGCATCAGTAGCAGATAGATGGGACCATTCTGGACATTCCAAATTCTTAAATTGTTCATAATCCTCAAAATGGTAACTTTTCACTTGCGCCTGTTTCACCAAATCGTCATAAAACTGATTTCTTGGCAATCCCATATTTTCTGCCATTCTAACGCCGCCACTTGAAGGGCATCTAACTAAAATAACCTTTCCTCCTTTTTCTTCAAATTTCTTTAGATCGGCCAAAAAGAAATCCATCGTCGATTTTTTATCGGGTGGCGGAGCGCCTTTCCCAAAAAACATCCAAACTTTTTTGATGGAATTTGCATAAGCAGTATCGGTTACCGTAATTTCTTTCATTTTCAAATTTCTGTCTTTTGCTATTTCACCAAATGAGTGAAAAGGCGGCATTGGATCAGGAACCCTTTCCCCTACTTTAATTTTGCCGATTAATTCCTTTAATTTCAGGCCATCAACTCCTTCATCTTCGCTTAAAAAGGCGAAATTTTTCTGAAGTGGCACTGATAAAGCGTGATTTGACCGCTGTGCATAGGTTCTTTTATGATAATAATCTACCCGTGATTGCGGCCATTCCCAAGGTTGCGCTTTTGGAAATGTGGTAGAAAAAAATAAACCTGGTGTTACGCCCACTAAAACAGTTCCCTTAAAATCTGTTTTTTCAACAATGTCGTGAAAAACCGGCAAGGGAGAAGACCCTACGCAAGCGAGCTGAATTGGGCGTTTCCCTGTTTCATTTTCCCATTCATTTAGCTGAATATCGAAGAGCACGCGTGATGATCCAATAAGCACTACATCGTGGTCAGATGCTTTTTCTAACCTCGATCGCTGTACTGACCATAGACTTTCATTGTCATCCAAAGTTGGATAAAAGCCTTGTGTGCGCCAATAAAATTCCCAACCGCCAAGGCCAATTACGCTTAATGCAAAAGCAATAATTAAGGATTGTTTTAAATACATAATGATTGATTTTAGTTAGTTTTAAATCAGTTAAAATTTCCCTTCATTAACATCCTTAATGAATTTTATCAATCCACTGAAATAGGTTTGAGGATCGTCAAATTGTGAACAATGGCTTCCGTTGGTGGTTACACTTCGTCCTTTTTGTACCTCAGTGGCCATCCATTGCATATATTTTGGATCCATAGTGTCGTATTTTGCACCAAGCATTAAGGTTGGGACTTTAATTTCTTTGAGTCTATTGGATACATCCCAATTTTTTAGGGAGGCATTACCCGTCATACCAAATTCACTGTGGCCTTGCATAAAAACATAAATATTTGGGTTAAGATGCCCAAAAAGTAAGTTGATGGATTTTGGCCATTTTTCCAAAGGCATTCTCAAAATGTGTTCTGTATAATAATGATTCATTAAAAGCTCGCTATATTTCGGATTCTTAAAATCGTTATTTGCTTCCATAGCCATAATTTCCTTAAAAACTTCAGGACTCATTTGTGGCCCTAAAACCTCATTGGCATATTTGGTATATGCCGGAGCGCTCGCCATCATATTTGATATGATAAGTCCTTTTAAATTATCCTGATATTTCAAAGCATATTCCATCGCCAAAATTCCTCCCCAAGATTGTCCCAGCAAATAAAAATTGTCTTTATTCAAATTCAGCGCTTTGCGTACTTGTTCTACCTCTTCCACAAAATGCTCCGTTGTCCATAAAGTAGAATCATTAGGTTTGTCGCTATAATAGGAATCTAACTGATCGTAGTAGATGTATTCAATTTCTTCATTGGGAAGATAGCCATCAAAATTTCCAAATTGTTCGTGGGTGCCTCCAGGTCCGCCGTGCAGCAGCAAAACACGCATTTTCGGATTGTTGCCCACACGTTTTGTGTAAACGTTAAAAGTACCTTTTGGTGTGGTGATGGGAATCATTTTAATGCCGCCTGTTAGTTGGTCATCGCTGTTGGAGTAATCGAAATAAGAAGAAACACTTTCTCTTGCTGATTTTTCTTTTTCAGCACAAGAAATAAAAAGTAATGTTAAAATAAATAGATAAAAAATGTTGTTTTTCATGATGGTTGATTTTAGGTTGATTTATTTGTCAATTTTCACGTTCAATAGTGCTAAATTTTCGTGGGCAATGGTAAATCCATCGATGTGATTTTTATGTTTAATAAAATTTATAAACTGAATAAAAACGAGCATTGTCAAAGGCAAAATTGCGATCCATAAGAACATTAAATCCCAAGTCAAATTTTCTTTTAAGGACCCTAAAAGTCCGGCACCCCAAGCTCTGCCCATATTGGAAAGTGCCATAAATAAGGTGAATTGTGTTGCGGCAACCGTACTCCAGCACAGTTGCATACAAATAGCAAATACGGCAATACAAAGAAATGTATAACCCGCATAATACGCCAAAATGAAAATATAGACCATCAAATCATTATGCCACAAAGAGGGTAAAAACGCAAAACTTGTTAAGGTGAGTATCAGAAAAATAAGATAGATAGACAACATTCTTCTTTTTCCAAAAAAATCGACCAATGCACCACCTACAAATAAGCCAAGAAAACCACCAAATATGGTGCTTGCAGAATAAACTTCGGAATAAGAAGTATTTGTCCAGCCCAATTCCTGAATGGTAAAAACCGGTAACAAAGTGTCCATCAAACCAAACATAATTCCAATAATAAAAGTTGCAATCCCCATAATTATGCTTGAAGGAAGCACAACCACTTTTAAAGTACTTCTTAAAATTTGGCTCCAGCTTTCCAATTGCACGGTTTTGGAAGCAATTGACGCCTCACCTTTTGTCCAGGGCATGAGTTTTTCTCCGGGCCGCTCTCTAAAACATATTGGAACCAACATAATTAGCATAACTGATATAGACAAAGAAGCTACCGCGATCGAAAATCCGATGAGATTAATTAATGTGGTGCCAACAATTAAAGACAAGGCGGTGCCAATGGTTTTTGAGCCCCACATTATACCGTTGGCCCTTGCTTGTTCACTTGGCGGGACAACATCTATGGCCATTCCGTCAGTAGCAACATCCTGAAATGCTCCAAAAAAGCTGATAAAAAATCCTGAAATCATCAATCCAGTTAAATTATTAAGCGGATCATTCACAAAGGCAATGCTTAAAAAACTTAAGATCAAACCCATCTGACCAAGAATTACCCAAGGTCTTTTTCTTCCCATCGATAAAATGGTATAGCGATCCATCAATGGCGCCACAATTATTTTAAAACTCCAAGGAATCCCAATTACTGCAACAAAGCTGCCTATTTCCATAGGTGTTTTTCCATTCATTGCCAACCAGGCCGGAATGGCAAAATAGGTGATGCCTTCCGGAATGCCTTGCGCTATATAAAGAGCCGAAAAATTCAAATACCTTAGCACGGTGTTCTCTGTTAAAAACAGGTTGCTTTTTTCCATAAATGCTTTTGCGCGTTTCATTGGCTTTTGGTTTTATTTGATTTTATTTTGATTTATTTTTTGATTCATTCGCTTTTAAAACCCTTAAAAAATTACCGCCCAAAATTTTAGTGATGTCCTTTTTACTGTAGCCTTTTTCAATCAAAGCTTTTGTAATGAGTGGATAATTAGTAACATCATCCAGCTCTTGCGGCGGTGATTGAATTCCATCGAAGTCGGAACCAATACCAACATAATCTGCTCCAACCAATTTTATAATGTACTCAATATTGTCTATTAATACTGATAATGGAACTCTAAATGGCTCGACTTCATTTTTATATTTATTAAATAAAAAATCTTCTGATTGGAATTCATTCATACCATCTGCAGTTAATGATTCCTCTTCAGTGGAATGTTTCGCAAAAAAGTCAGTCACTTTTTTGATATAATTATTATCCAAAAAAGCGGAATAAAAATTCATCTGAATAACGCCGCCATTTTTAGCGATGGCTTTAATTTGTTCGTCGTTTAAATTGCGTTGGTGCTGGCACAAAGCATAAACCGCGCTGTGCGAGGCAATGATTGGTTTTGTGGTGGTATTGATCACATCCCAAAAAGTTTGTACGCCAACGTGAGAAATATCCACCATCATTCCCAATGCATTCATTTTTTGAACCACTTGTTTTCCAAAATCCGATAAACCGCTTTTTGTTATGTCATTGTTGAAGGTTTCATCATAAGCACTTGATGCCCAATCCGTTGAATTGTTCCACGTAAGCGTCATATATCTGGCACCCCGATTGTAAAATATTTCCAATTTATCCAAATCATTTTCAATCATATGTCCGCCTTCCACCCCAAACATTGCGGCTATTTTTTTTTGATTTACGACTTTAAGCAATGCTTTGCGGTTGGCAACTTTAACAATTTTATCCGGATTTCGTTTTACCACAGCATCCAAAGAATCCATTTGTTGATTGGCATAAGCGTAAGGATTTACCTGAGTACCGTCGCAAAACACCGAAAAGAGCTGCAAATCAACGCCTCCTTTTTTTAATCTTGATAAATCACTGTGGGTTTTTCCTGTTAAATCAGTATCTAATGCAAAGCCATTATCCACTATTTTCATCAAAATATCGTTGTGCGTATCTATCAAAATAGCTTTATCATGTAATTTCTGATAAGACTGAGCAAAGAATTGCTGTGCAAATAATATGCTGATGATTAAAATTTTTACTTTCATTTATGTAACTATGTAACAGGGTTATTATTTACAAACCTGTTGGCGGAATAGGATTGGGAACTATGTTTTTTATTGGCTTAACAGTTTTAAAATATTCAAACATCGCTCGTAAATCACTATCTGTTAAATTTTTAAAATTTTGCCAAGGCATTGGCGGTAATAACATCCTTTGATCTTTAATACCTTTAAATTTACCTTCTCTTAGTGCCGTTTTAAAATTATCAAAAGTCCAATTACCCATTCCTGTTTCATCGGGTGTTAAATTTGCGGCGAATGATACACCCCAAGGCCCAACAAAAGCTGTTAAACTATTGTTCATAAAAATCCATTTGCCCGGACCAATATTATTTTTATCTATTTTGTATAAAGTTTCATCACTTGGATGACCGCTAAAACGCCTGTCTAAATCGGGAACTGGACCTTGAGGTGTCATTTTCTTTGGAGAATGGCAGTCATCACAACCTATCGCATTGACCAAATATGAACCCCTTGCAACTAATTCTTGAAGGGTATCAATACTTTTATACTGTTCATTTTGATTTATTCCAACTGTCTTTTTGTCTTTGCAATTTGATAAAAGTATAAGAGCCACAAAACAGCAACTGTAAAAAATTATTTTTTTCATTTTGATAAATTTTTAAGTTAATATTCAGTTTTTAATTTATTGATTTTGGTATATTTTTTTAACATTATTCACCAACGCTGTTCACTTCAATCCAATAGCCGTCAGGATCCTGAAAATATATTTGTTTAATTCCGTCTGCGCGAATGCTTATTTTATTTTGGGTTCCAGGCCAATCAGAATAATTGATTTTCTTTGCTTCCAATGTTTTGATATAGGTATCGTAATTAGAAGTTGTCAATGCAAAATGCACAGCTTTATTGGTGGAAACAGGTTCTTTCAAAATGGAAACAAGGTGTAATTCTTTTCGTTCTCCAAAAGAAAACCAACGAATACCTTCCATTTTTGTGCGATTGGTGATTTCCTTCAACTGTAACACATCTTTGTAGAAAATAGCAGATTTATCGACGTCTTTTACCGATAATGCGATGTGATTAAAAGTTAATTGGCTAGTTTCCTGTGCTTGAAGCATTCCGAAAAAAGTAAGAAAAATAAGAAGTAATGTTGGTTTTATCATTAGAATAATTTTATTTACAAATAGGATTTTCCAGTTCAACAGTTCAAAATCCCTAAAATATTTAACAGCTCATTATATTAGCGGAAATTCTTTTTTAAGAAAATAAATTGCTTTTATACTGAGGGAGCATTTCAAAATACTCCCTCTGGATAAAATCTTTTAAACTATTTTACTATTGCGTCAGTATTGTAAATATCCCTTATGCATATATATTTCCCGTCACGCTTTTCCCAGATAGCCATATATTTACCTGTTCTGACAACTTTGCCTGATGCATCTTTTGATATGGCGGTGCCAATCTCAGTGACTGTGTTTCCATCACCAAATACCTCAAGCGTCTCATAAGCAACGGTTTCTCCTTGGGTTCTTTTTGCAAGACTTTGTTCTGTATCCTTTTGAATAGCAGCTTTTCCCACTATCATCGGAGCATTATTGGACATGCTAATTGCATCATCCGAATAAAATGCGGCAATGGCATTTGCATTGCGGGCATTGTCAGCTGTAGCCCAGTCATTTTCCAAGGCTTGAATCTCAGCTTTTATAGTGGCCATATCAGCTTTAGCGACTACAGGTTCTGCCGTTATAGCTGGTTCCATTTCAGTTTTTTTATCGGGTTGTGAGTTACACCCAAAAGCGAAAATGGAAATTGCAAGGCCCAGGATTGCAAGTTTAAAATTGTTCTGATTGTTCATTTTATTTTATATTAAGTTTTGCCTACTCTGTTCGGTTTTTGGCTTACCCCGTTTTTTTGTTCATTTAATTCAACCCATTCTAATTTTATTTCTTTGTTAAGGCTGAGGATTTTAAATTGTCTTTGTTCTATTTCCGTTGATTATTTACCAAAGGCATCCGCAAGTTGCTTGGTATCAACGTATTGTTGAAAACTGATAACTTTACCATCTTTCAGTGTCCAAAGATGGGCAGCCTGAGTATTGTACTCTGCTCCGTTTTTCTTCAATTTGGCTTTGTATCTTAAAGTGGCGAGTACATGGTTGTTAGACATTTCATGGAGTTTTATATCGGTCAGACTAAAATATTCGTGCTCAGCGCCAATGCGGGCAAAAACACCATTTAATACCGCATCTGGCCCGATGTAAGGATTGCCATCGGCATAATTGTTTCCTTCGGCTTCGTTCCAAACAATTTTAGCATCCATTACCCCAAGAACCGATGGAATATCGCCCACAGCGAATGCTTTGTAAGCACTATCAATTACACTTAAATTAGAAGGTGTTTCAAAATTTACATCTGTATCTTTTGCAGGAATATCAAAAAGATAGTCTGCATCACCATCCATAAATATTCCGTGTTTGGTTATTTTATAACCTTGTCCGTACAAATAATCAGAAGTGATTTGTGTATTGTAATCAAAAGACGCATATATTATTTTTGCATTATCTTGACTTATTCCATTGCTGGCAAAAGCAAAGAAAAACAGCATTGCGAAATAAATTTTTATAGTTTTCATGGTGTTAAGTTTAAGTGATTTCTAATTTTTTTGATTATTTAAAAATGATTTTATCAATTAAAAGAAATTCCTAAAAAAGAATTGGGGACTTGTAAATAGCATTCAATTTTTAGGAATTTCCAGATCAACCATTTTACTTTGATATTTTTTAACGCACTTTTTTCACAAGCGTGGCCATATATTTATATTTCATATCACGTGTAGTCAATCCTTCCTGAATTTTTTTGATTTGGGCTTCAGTCAATTCTGAACCATTTACAGAACCTCCATTAAATAATTGATTGTAATCTTTGTACATATCCGCAGTGATATGAGTTGCATAAACATCACTTCCTGTTGGAAGCATATATCGCATCAAACCCCAATTCCCTCTCATTCCCGCATCAACTTCTTTTTGGGCAATAGGTTGAAATACTGCTGTTTCAAATTTTTCATAATTTTCAAAATTTGCGTCAGATACTTTCATTAAATTTATTCCAGCTATGGTGCCTAACGGCATTTGGAAATTATCTTTTGTGGCAGCTATTTGTTCCAGATAAATACGATGCGCCAAGTCTCTTGATTTTGATGTGCTCATAAATTTTTTATCAAGTTCCGCTTGCGTCATTTTTGGATAGGCGGCTTTTAAGGCTTCCTCAAAATTTCCGGCGCTGCTCATCATTTTTACCGGATCATTATACAACGTTACCGTTAAATATTGAAATCCTTGCGCTTCGCCGCCAGGTTGTAAACTCCATAAATCCCAGCCGATGATATCCCCATTTTTGGTGCGTTGTTCCTGTATTTTTTCCCAAAAAGTCTCCGTTTCCATATAAGCTTGCTCTTGCTCATTGTCCACTTTCATAAATTCAAATATTAAATAAAGTTTGTCTTGAGCAACAACACTATTGCCTAACAGTATTATTGCGATTAGCATCAGTAATTTTTTCATAATTTTTAATATTTAGTTAGTCTATTTGCTTTTTTATGATTCAAAAATTATTTTGTTTCTGATTCAACAGCCATTTTTGCGGATTCAATTTCCTGAATTGCCAAAACAATGGGCGCATTGTCCCAATAACCATATTCCCTTACAATTTTTCCATCTATAAATTGGGCCGTTAAATGAACAGGTATTTCAAGCACTTTATTATTGGCCGACAAGGTGCCTTTCCAAACGCCCCAAAAGTTGACCCAGGTTTTTCCTTCATCTGTGATAGCCATTTCATATTCCTGGCCTTTTTCCACAAATCCTCTTGCTGAAAATACAGTTTCGTTATTTTGATGATATTCCGGTATTTTCTTTGCGCTCATTGGTGTGCTGGTATTAAAAAACACATTTGCGGTGTCTGCATAACGAGTCAACAAAGATTCCCACTTTTGATCGCTGTAATCTTTTATTCCTGCTTTGTAGCTTTCAATCTCTTTAGATTGTTGTGTGTAGCGTTCAGGTTTTGTGTCACACGCTGTAAAAAGAACTATTGCAAGTCCGAATAAAAATAGATTTTTCATAAGTTTTGTTTTTTAGTTAGTAATTTGGTTTTTAATGTTTTGGTAATAATTTAGTTTTTCATCTCTACCCTAATCAGGCGAATGGTAATTGTTGTACTCAAATTTTCTACAGAATGAGGCGCTTCCGGGTCTTTCCACATAGTCATCGGAAAAGTGAGAGGCGTTTTTAATTGCCTGGTATCCAATATGATTTTTCCTTTTTCATCAAAATCTATAAAATCGCCTGCTTCCTGAATATAAAGCACACTTGGCCAACGATGGTGGTGAATTTCTTCTGTTTCACCGGGTGCAAGCGTAACTTCCAAAACCCTAACTTGATCGTTTTCCAATAAGATTTTATGGTTTTTTGGCGCTGCAATAACGGCATCTAAATTTGCTGACCAATAGTCTGGCTCGTCCCAATAATGCGGATCCACAGAATTATAGGCAAAAGACTTGTCTAAATTTTTTTCTTTTTCCTGGCTGAAAGTTGCACTGATTGAAATGGAAAAAATTAAGAGTGATACGTATGTTTTTAAATTTTTCATATATATTTTTTTAGCCTGTCCATTCCTAAAAGTAGTTTGGACAGGCAGTTGATTTAATTATTCTTTTGTTTCAATTGAAGTTTCTGTTGGAGCAGATTCCTTCAGTTTCTGCAAATCCAGCGCTAAAGCTGAAATATCCCAATAGCCAACTTCTTTAACAATTTTTCCGTCAATAAATCGGCTCGTAATATGAACTGGGATTTCATACAATTGGTTATTTGCCGTTAGTCTTCCCTGCCACAATCCCCAAAAATTTACCCAGGTTTCTCCTTTATCCGTTACCACCATTTCATATTCAGATTCTTCACGGACATATTTCCAAGACGAAAAAATTGTGGCGTCTTGTTTGTTTTGAGCTATCATCTGAGCTAAGGACTGGGCATTTTTCTCGGTTACATTATTTAAAATTTTGGCAGTATCGGAATAATGGGTTGCCAAAGATTCCCAATTGCCAATTTCATAATCCTTAATAACCTTTTTGTATATATCAATCTCGGGTGAATTTTGGGTATAGCGCACTTCGTTTTTACAGGATGTTATAAATGCAATTAGCATCGCAATAAGCAATATTTTTTTCATTCGTTTTGATTTTTTTAAATCCGGGCATGACCATATCAAATCACACCCGAATTTGGCTTAGTTAGTAGCTAAGTTGATTATTTTTTTGATGCTGAATAAGATAAATCTGGACGCATTCCACCTGATTTGCTTTCATACTTATCAACATATTTAAACATATCTTCAAATAATTTCTTTCCTTCTTCACCTAATAAAGCATCATTTTCATCACTTTGACGGACATAGTCTTGGGCATCTTTGGCCGATACTACCGCTAAGAAATAATCGCCCATAGTTCCAAATCCGGCACGATAAATTCTAAAATGTTCTTTAGCGCCTTTTTTCTCATATAGCGCTTTTAGCTCTTTTATTTTTTCTCTTAAATTTTGAACATTTTCAGGTGTAACATATAAAAAATGCCATTTACGATAGTTTTTTCCTTCAGTATTAATGGTAAGGCCATTTGGCATATAGGAAAGTTCATTGCTTAAAACCACAATATAATCACCGTGCTTGTCGTAACATTTATTAAAGCGATCAAAAATGGCCCTAAAATTTTCATTTCCCATTTTTTCTGCCAATGGAGCCAACGCATTTTTATCCAAATCGGCCATATTTTTTATGGGCGTTATGCTTAAATAAGTGCCATCATCTATTTGGGCAGTTGTCCAATCGGCATCTTTTAAATCGTGTTTTTTGCAAGCTGCAATAAAATCTTTGGACACTTTTTCATATTCGCCTGTCATAGACGGTTTTACTTGATCGTTATGAATCCAAAAAGCTTGGTTTCCTTGTGCGTTTGAAATAATTGGCATCAGCAAAAGTGTTATTGCCAATAGCGATGTTGTTTTTAGTGTTTTCATGATAATTATATTTTTTAATTGCTTAATTCTTCATTTAGGGAGTATAAATATGACCAGGAATTTTCAACAGCGGATCTCACTTTTGCTCGCAACTCAACTGTTTTTTTCAACCCATGTTTATTTTCATATACTTTCCAAACCCCATCTTTTTTAATATCTAAATCTGCAAAGCCTTTATAAGGCGTTGAAACCATATAATCAGGGGAATCAGGTCCGCCACCTACAAATGAATACCAAGTGCCACGAGGAGAACCTTCAACTGATCTAACTGTTGAGGTTATTTCTTTTATCGCTTCATTATATGCGGCATCATTAGTCACTCTAACAAACAACACCGAAACCAATTTTGTGCCTTCCGCAGGAGTTCTGCTTAATTCTGGCATTGTACGCGCAATGTTGTAATTTACTTTTTCAACGTGCGGCATAATAAAATCAAGCACTTTCATGTGGCACTCTTTTCCTGCTGCATCTTCTTTGTCCATTTCAGCCCAATTGTCCATTAAGCCAGTTAAAACATACATTATTCCTTCACCTTGCACACGTCTCCAAACATTAAATTTGTCGGTCCCCTTTTTTTCCAAATAACATTCTTTCCACATTTTTACGCCAGCAATAAATTGTGATTCGTGGCCTGGTTTAACCGTAATCTCACTCATATTCAAAAGTTTGCTGCCGTCGTTTTGTGATAGTGCAAGCATTGGCAAAAGCATTGCCAGTAATAGTAATTTTTTCATAATTTTAATTATTTAATTAGTTAGATGTTCCAAAACTAAGCAGTTAACATCAAGAAAAATTGCACAATTATCGCAAAAACATGGACTTTTATGGCAAAAGGGATGGTTTAAACACTTTAATTTACAAATTGTAAATTGGCGCTAGATTTTTGTTATGATTAACGGGATATATGGCTCTTTTTATAAGCGGAAGGACTGCAGCCAAACTGATTTTTGAAAGCTCTTGAAAAATAAGTTTGGTCGCTAAAACCTGTCTGAAAACAAATATCAGCCAAGGTTCCTGCATTTTTTTTGATTAAATCTGCTGCGCGTTGCAATCGAATGTTACGGATTAATTGGCCCGGCGCCTGATCGATAAGCGCTTGAAGTTTACGGTGTAATTGCGACGGACTTAAACACATTTTATCGGCAAGTTGCTCCACACCAAAACTGGTGTTTTCAATATGGTCTTTTATGTGTTGAATGGCTTTTTCCAAAAACTGTTGGTCAACCGATGCCAACGGAATTTCATCGGCGGTAACAACAAATTTATTTTGGTATTTTTTAAGAAGCTGCTCTCTTTGCTGAATGAGATTATTGATGATTATTTGAAGTTCTTTTACGCTAAATGGCTTTGTTAAATAAGCTTCAATACCGGTTTCCAATCCCGCAAGCCTGTCTTCTTGAGCGGCTTTTCCTGTTAAAATAACAATTGGAATGTGGCTGGTTTTTTCCTCGTTTCTTAATAAGTGCACCATAGAAATTCCATCTATTTCAGGCATCATTACATCGGTGATAATGACATCCGGAATGGCTTTTTTTGCTTGTTCAAATCCTTCTTCACCATTAGATGCTTCAATCACTTTGTAGGTTGGTTGCAATATATTTTTGATAAAAGTTCGAATAGCCAAGTTATCTTCCACCAACACAATAATTTTTTTATCGAAGTTTATTTCAGGTATTTGAAGCTTTTTGGTTTGATGGGATTTTAAACCAGAAGGTGTTTGGGTTTTTATTTCAATCTCCGATTCATTCATTATTTCAGAAACAGCGCCTACTGGAATTTCTATGGAAAAAGTCGTTCCTTTTTGACCGGTTAATTTTTCATTTCTGAAAGCGTTGACAGTTCCATCGTGCAATTCCACCAATTCCTTTACCAAAGCCAGTCCAATACCGGTTCCTTCATACAAACGGGTATCTGAATTATCAACCTGATAAAACCGGTCAAAAATGTTGGAAATGGCATCCAACTCAATCCCAATGCCATTATCGCAAAGGCAAATGGACAGAAATTCTTTATCTTTTCTTTGGATTGTTAAGGTGATTTCTCCGTTTTCGGGTGTGAATTTTAAGGCATTTGACAAAATATTCATCATAATTTTTTCCATTTTCTCCTCATCAAAAACCGCTTGAATATCGGTTTCATCTGAAACAAAATTCAAAGAAATATGCCTTTTTTCTGAAAAAGATTCTACTGAAAAAAATAGATTTTTGAGAAATAATACCATATTTTGCTGAGAAAGTTTTAAGGTCATTTTTCCTGCTTCCAATTTTGAAATATCCAGCAATTCATTGATTAGTTTTAAAAGTGTTTTCGCATTTTGATTGATGCCTTCTGCTTGTTTTTTTATATAATTTGTTGGCATTGCTTCCACTAAATTTTCGGCATAACCGCTAATTAATGTTAATGGTGTTCTAAATTCGTGGGAAATATTGGCGAAAAAACGCGATTTTAATTGGTCTAAAGCCTTCAACGTATGGTACTCTTTTTGTTCAAGTTCCAAATCGTTTTTCATTTTAATTCGCTTCATTTCATACCTTCTAATAAAATAGAGCAGCAATATAAAAAGCAATAAATAAAGGGTGATTGCCATCCAAGTTCCCGACCAATGCGGCAAAACCCTGAACGGAATTGAAATTCCCTCTTCATTCCAAACCCCGTCATTGTTGCTGCCTTTTACTTTTAAGGTGTAATTTCCGGAAGGCAAATGGGTAAACGTTGCCGTTCTTGCATTTTCTAAATAAATCCAGTTTTCATTAAAATTTTCAAGCTTGTACGCATATTTATTTTTGCTGGGTGATGAAAAATCGAGTGCCGCAAATTCAAATATGATGATTTCATCATTTGGCGTAAAAGTGATATTTTCGTTTCGATTGATGGGTATTTCTTTAATTTCTGCAATCTCATTCTTTTTTTTGCTTTGGCTATAAACTTTTATACTGGTAATGCTCATTAAAGGCTGAAACGGATTGTCATTTATTTGATCGGGAAAGAAATAATTGAGTCCGTTAATGCCGCCAAAAAACAATTCCCCTTTTGAACTTTTAAAATTGGCACCCGTATTAAACTCATTGCTTTGCAAGCCGTCTTCCACATCAAAATTTCTGAATTTTTTTGTTTTCATATTGTATTTTGAAATTCCCTTATTGGTGCTTAGCCAAAGATTATCTTGCGAATCTGAAGAAATTCCATAAATCACATTGTTGGGCAATCCCTCTTTTTGGGTGAAATGAGAAAATGACTGTTTACTGATATCAAATAAATTTAATCCGCCGGAAGTTCCAATCCACAAAAAAACATCAGGCTTTAAAGGATCAGGAAATATGGCATTTACCTGATTGTTGCTTAGGCTGTTTGGTATTTCAGGATTGTTTTGGTAACCGTAAAAAAGTTCTTTGTTTTTATCAAAAACCAGCAAACCGTTTTTGGTTCCCAACCACAATTGGTTTTTGCCGTCTTCATAAATAACACAGCGATTTGTGAAATTATTCTTCGGATTGTCAGCCAACTTATAATGTTTAAATATGCCTTTTTCCCTATCTGTCATTTTACTCAGATAGTTTTCGGAGACGATCCATATCATTTCATTTTTATCCTCAAAAACTGCTGAAACTCCTTTACGCTGAATTTCATCAGGTTTTTTTTGATCATTTTTAAATTGTTTTGATATTTCTGTTTTTGGATTGTAAACAAACAATCCTTCTGTTGAGGCAAACCATAATTTACCATCTTTCGATTTAATCATTGACCAAACGCTTGTATTGCCAAAAGCGTTCAAATTTGTTGAGCTTGTTTCAAAACTCTTAAGATCAACGGTTTTTCGATCCCAACGATAAAGCACATCTGCACTAATCCAGACATACCGTTCACTTTCTTCTAAAACCGATCGAACACTGAAACCTGTGACTCTTGAATTTGTTGCTATTTTTCGCTTTAACATTCCAAACCTATTGGCTTTTGGATCGTAATAATCGATTCCCATGCCGCTTGTGCCAATCCACAAAATATTTGTCCGGTCTATAAACAAGCTTGAAAGGCTGTTATAACTAATTGATTCCGGTTTTAAAGGGTCGTTTTTAACCGACTCATAATTCAAGGTTTTTGTGTTAAATCGCATTAATTCTCCGGGTGTTGCAAGCCATAAAACACCTTGCTTGTCTTGGGCAATTTCATTAATTTCTCCCCAACCATATCTAAAAATGTTTAAATGATGCGGAAAAAATTTAAAAGAATTGTCAATGGTATTAAAATCAACCAAACCACTTCGTGTACCAAGCCAAAGATTATTATTGTCTCCTTTGCTGATGGCAGAAATTGAAAAGTCACTGTCGCTTCCCGGAGCATTTGGATGTTTGATGTCAAAATAGATAGACATAATCAATTCGGATTTTGGATCCATTCTGTTTAAACCTTTGTCGGTTCCAATCCAAATAATGCCATCATCATCAATCAATATTTTTTTTATAATGTTGCTGCAGAGCGGATATTTTCCTGATTTATCTAGGTGATATTGTTTAATTTCATTGGCCTTGTACGTTTGATTTAAAAAAGGGATTCTAAAAACACCGTTGCCAATTGTTCCAATCCAAATATTGCCGGCTTTATCTTGGGCTATCGAACTAATAGCTTCAGAATTTTTACTTTTTGTTTTGGTTATGGAAAGCTTAATTCTTTGGAATGATTGGGTTTCCGCATTGTAAATATTCACAATTCCGTCTTCAGTACCAATCCATAATTTTCCATTCTTGTCTGTGAACAATTCGGAAATATAATTGGATGAAATAGAATTTGGATTGTTGGGTTCGTTTTGAAAAACAATGAATCGGTATCCGTCGTATTTATTTAACCCGTCTTTGGTTCCAAACCACATAAAACCTTCCTGGTCTTGGGTTATTGATAATACAAGATTTTGAGACAACCCATTGTTGTTGGTCAGGTGTTTAAATCTAATATCTTGGGCAAGGCTTTTTAAAGGAAAAACATTCCAAATAATTAAAATTACGGCAATTTTTTTAATCAATTGATTCATCACTACTGTTTGAATTTTTCACAGATATGAATAATATGAATCGATTTGAGGTAGTAATTATTAAATAATTACATCATTCATTATTAATTTAAACACGATTTTAACAGATGACACTAAAATATATGAATGTTTGTTAAAGGGGTTACAATTTATAAATACACCAAAAATTAGCGTTTAATATAGCCAAATGTATAAAATTTAATGATATGAATTACAGAAATGCTAATTTTATAATTTTCTGCATAATAAGTTTGATTGTCTTTTTTGATTGAACATAATTCCTGAAGTTCGGTAATTTCAAATTAAGAATATCGGTGATGTTTGTGCCCATTTTTTGCAGTTTAAAAGCTATTTTTTTACAAATCTTTAACTTATCTTTATGTATAAAAGAGTATTATTGCATATGCGAAATAAAATATTATATACGGTTTTATTTTTACTTTCAATTCAAGGTTTTTCCCAAGAAATTAAAAGTAAAGATACCCTGAAACAGCGTTCGATTTTGGTAACATTAAGAGGCCAGATTATTGATAATTCCAGTAAATTACCTCTAGTTGGCGCCCATTTATTCAATTTAAACTCAGTTATTGGAACAATTTCCAATAATAAAGGAATGTTTGAACTTGCAACAGCCGTAAATGATACTATTTATGTTTCTTATTTGGGATTTCAATCCATAAAATTAAAAATCACCAACGATTTACTGAAAGGAAATGAGTTGGTGATTGAATTGTACGAAAGAACAGAAGCAATGGACGAAATTGTGGTAAGCTCCCATAAACTCATCGGTGTTTTAGAAATTGACGCCAAAAATGTTCCTAAAGATAAATATGCGCGTATACATATTAATGGTTTACCTCAAACGTATGAAGTTGGCACCAGACAGCGCAAAGAATTTAATTCACCCATTGATGCACTTTTTAGGCCGATAGATTATGTTTACAATATGTTCGGGAAAAGTCCGGCCCAATTAAAAAAGCTAAAGAAACTTAAAGACGATGACAACCTAAGAAATATGTTGGAAGCCAAGTTTAACCGGGAATTGTTGATGGAATATTTAGGAATGACTGCCGAAGAATTGAATGAATTGTTAAACGAATGCAACTATTCGGACTATTTTATAAAATCTGCCAGCGATTTACAGCTTATTGAAGCGGTTTTGCTTTGTTATGAAAATCACAAAGCCATTAAAAAAGGAAGCACAATTAAGGAAAAATAAAGCCCCCTAGCCCCTGCCTCGCCGGCAGGCAGGCCCGAAGGGGGAATTAATAATTAACAAATTACAATCATCTAGACTTTAAGTAATAAAACTCCCTTTCTCCAGATAACTATCGGGATGGAAAGGGCTGGGGATAGGATAAACAAGTTTCTACTTGGCCACCAACTCATCCAATAAATTTCTGATTTTTTTGCTGTTCCAATCGGCTGAGCCTGTTTTAGAGATTAGAATATTTCCTTCCTTATCAATTAAATAAGTTGCCGGAATGCTGTTGGTTTTGGTGAAACTATTTGGCGGAGCGCTTACGGCATTGTACACAGGTAAATCATATCCGTTTTTATTAAAAAAACCCTCAACAATTGGCCAATCTTCATTGGTTACAAACACAAAAGCAACTTTGTCTTTATAATCGGCATATAATTTTTGAATCATGGGCATTTCTGCTCGGCATGGCGGACACCAAGTAGCCCAAAAATTCACAAAAATTACTTTATTCTCTAATTCTTTAAAATTGATGCTTTCAGCGTTTAATCCTTTTAAATCCCAATCATAAGAACTTAATTTTTCACTTTTTTCCACTTCTTTTACGGAAGGCGAAAAAGCAATCTGGCGCATAAACCATTCTCTTGAAGGCGGATATAACAATACCCCAATGGCAATTACGAAAACAATGTTTGAAATGGATTTTTTATTTAGTTTGAAATTCATAAATTTTTGTTTTATGGTTAGTTGGAACACTTACAATAACCTTACGCTTCAACATAAAAAAACCTTTGAATTTCAAAGGTTTTTTTATATTAAAATTGTAACTAACCTATTATTAATCGGTTACATTTTAAGTTTTCCCAATATTTCAGCAACTTTTTCGCCAATTTTAGCAGGAGATTCCACCACGTGAATTCCGTTTTCTCTTAAAATTTCCATTTTAGCTTGTGCGGTATCATCTTTTCCTCCAACAATAGCGCCTGCGTGACCCATTGTTCTTCCTTTTGGCGCTGTTTGACCGGCAATAAAGCCAACCACTGGTTTTTTATTTCCGTTTTCTTTTATCCAACGAGCTGCTTCAGCTTCTAACTGGCCTCCTATTTCGCCAATCATTACAATAATTTCGGTTTCAGGGTCATTCATTAACAGTTCAACCGCATCTTTTGTGGTAGTTCCAATAATTGGATCTCCACCAATACCAATGGCTGTAGTAATTCCATAACCTTTTTTCACCACTTGATCGGCCGCTTCATAAGTTAATGTTCCAGATTTTGAAACAATGCCCACACTTCCTTTTTTGAAAATAAAACCTGGCATAATGCCAACTTTTGCTTCGCCTGGGGTAATTACACCCGGACAATTTGGACCAACCAATCGGCAATCTTTATTGTCGATATAAGCTTTCACTTTTACCATATCGGCAACTGGGATTCCTTCGGTAATGCAAATAATTACTTTAATTCCTGCGGCTGCTGCTTCCATAATGGCATCAGCGGCAAATGCCGGTGGCACAAAAATGATAGAAGTGTCTGCTTTAACCTGATCAACTGCATCTTGAACTGTATTAAAAACAGGTTTGTCTAAGTGAGAAGTTCCTCCTTTACCGGGAGTTACGCCACCAACAACATTTGTTCCATATTCTATCATTTGGGTTGCGTGAAAAGTGCCTTCACTTCCTGTAAACCCTTGTACAATTATTTTTGAATCTTTATTGACTAAAACGCTCATTGAAGTATATTTTGATTAAAGTATTTTTTTGTGTTACAAAAGTAATTTTTTCTACACTGACAACAGGAGATTTTATTACTTTTTTTGGTTTTTTATCATTTGTTTTATTTCGGCCATTTCTTTCAATTTCAATCTTGATTCTTCTACCGGTGTTCCAAAATAACTGATACCTCCTTTTATGGATTTTGTGACGCCTGTTTGCCCTAAAACAACGGCGCCTTCACCAATGGTAATGCCGCTGGTTGTGCCCACTTGTCCCCATAAAGTGACATTGTTTTCAATGATAACGCAACCCGCAATACCGGTTTGTGAAGCAATCAAGCAATTTTCACCAATCACAGTATCGTGTCCTACCTGAACCTGATTGTCTATTTTTGTGCCTTTTTTAATGGTTGTGTTTGCAGAAACGCCACGGTCAATGGTGCAAAGTGCGCCTATATCAACATTGTCTTCAATCAGTACGCTTCCGCCCGAAATTAATTTATCGTAACCGGTTGGCCTTTTTTTATAATAAAAAGCATCAGCACCCAAAACCGTTCCGGCATGAATGGTGACATTGTTTCCCAAAATACAGTTATCGTAAATGGATACATTGGGATGAATAAGGCAATTGTTGCCAATTTTAACATTATTTCCAATAAACACATTTGGTTGTATCACTGTGTTTTCTCCAATAATCGCCGAATCGGAAATTGATGCATTAACCGCCTTAAACGGATTAAAATATTTGGTCAGTTTGTTAAAATCGGTGAACGGATCTTCTGAAATCAGCAATGCTTTTCTTTCGGGACATTCAACTTCTTTATTGATTAAAATTACAGTCGCTTTTGAGTGCAGCGCTTTATCGTAATATTTGGGATGATCAACAAAAACAATATCGCCTTCTTCAACAACGTGGATTTCATTAAAACCTGAAACTGGAAAATCGGAAGGCCCTACAAATTTTGCCTCAATAATATCCGCAATTTCTTTCAACTTATATATACGGGGAAGTTTCATCTGTTTAAATTTTATTTTTAAGCGGTAACAGATTGCTGCCTGCCTGCCGGCTGGCTGGTTCGCCAATAATTATTCCTTTGTATATCAAAATTTGTAATGCTCGTTTCATCTGTTTATTCTTTAACGCGTTCTAAATAAGTTCCTTTTGCGGTATCCACTTTAATTTTATCGCCTTCATTGATAAACAAAGGAACATTGATGGTTGCGCCAGTTTCAACAGTTGCGGGTTTGGTTGCATTTGTTGCTGTGTTTCCTTTTACGCCTTGCTCTGTGTGGGTAACTTCCAAAACTACACTCATTGGCATATCAACAGACAATGGTAAATTGTCTTCGGTATTGATAATGATGGTTACAATTTCGCCTTCTTTTAACAATTCAGGGGCATCCAAAATATCTTTTTGCAAGGTAATCTGGTTATAATCTTCCGTATTCATAAAATGAAATGAATCACCTTCAGGGTATAAAAATTGAAATTTTTGTGTTTCAACTCTGATGTCCTCAATTTTTCTTCCAGCCGGAAATGTATTGTCCAAAACCTTCCCAGAAGATAAACTTTTTAATTTAGTACGCACAAAAGCCGGACCTTTTCCTGGTTTTACGTGTAAAAATTCAATTACTTTAAAAATATCATTATTGTATCTAATACACAATCCGTTTCTAATATCCGATGTTGTTGCCATTTATTTTTATTTCGTTTAATTGTTTAACTGAACCATACAAACAAGCTCAGAGTGAATGTTTTAACTTTAATTTTTTTTCTGTTAATTTGATTTTTATTTTTTTTAAACTTTTTAGTATTCTGCTTTTAAAGCCCAACGCGCAGGCTGGCCCTATCACTAAAAACAGCTACTAGCTGTTTTTTTAACGCTCTGTCCCCCTTCGGGCTTTAGTGGGCCTAACTTCCTGTATATCCTTTCATAATTCCTCTTTGGGAATTTTTAATGAAAAGTATAATTTGGTCTCTTTCTTTGGTTGCTTCCATTTCGGCCTCAATTTTTTCCAAAGCCTGTGTGGTATTGTAATTTTTTTGGTATAGAATTCTAAAAATATCCTGAATTTCCCTAATTTTTTCTGTTGAAAAGCCTCTTCTGCGCAATCCTATGGAATTGATACCAATAAAAGACAGAGGCTCTTTTCCTGCTTTAGAAAACGGAGGAACATCTTTTCGCACCAAAGAACCACCCGAAACCATCGCATGCTCTCCAATATGAATAAACTGATGCACTGCCACCAAGCCACTTAAAATGGCATAATCGCCAATTGTTACGTGACCGGCAATAATAGAGCCATTTGCCAAAATACAATTGTTGCCAATAATGCAATCGTGTGCCACATGGGTGGTCGCCATAATTAAGCAATTGTCTCCAATTTTTGTATGTCCAAGTGCTTTTGTGCCCCTATTTACGGTAACGCATTCCCTAATTGTGGTATTGTCGCCAATAATGGCCAAAGAATCCTCTCCTTCAAATTTTAAATCTTGGGGAATCGCGGAAATAACGGCTCCGGGAAAAATTCTGCAATTTTTACCGATTCTTGCACCTTCCATAATGGTAACATTAGAACCAATCCAAGTTCCGGATCCAATAATTACATTGTTGTGAATGGTGGTAAAAGGCTCAACAACTACATTGGTTGCAATCTTTGCCTGCGGGTGTATATATGCTAAAGGCTGGTTCATTATTCTGTTGGTTTTCTGGCAATTTGTGCCATTAATACTGCCTCAACCACAAGTTTACCGTTTGCATAACCATACGATTGCATATGACAAATTCCTCTTCTTATAGGTGAAATTAATTCGGCACTAAAAATTAAAGTGTCTCCCGGCAACACTTTTTGTTTGAACTTTACATTGTCCATTTTCATAAAATAGGTTAAGTAGTTTTCAGGATCGGGAACGGTGCTTAAAACCAAAACGCCGCCGCATTGCGCCATCGCTTCAACTTGCAAAACGCCAGGCATTACAGGTGCTCCTGGGAAATGCCCTACAAAAAAAGATTCGTTCATAGTGACATTTTTCATTCCAACCACGTGCCTGTCCGATAATTCTAAAATTCTGTCTATCAATAAAAAAGGCGGCCTGTGAGGAAGAATACTCATAATTTTATGAATATCCATTAAAGGCGGCTGATTTAAATCGAATTTTGGAACACAATTCCGTTTTTCTTGTTTAATAATTTTTTGAAGTTTTTTTGCAAAAACGGTATTTACCAAATGTCCCGGTTTATTTGCAATTACTTTTCCCCTGATTCTGCAGCCAACCAAGGCTAAATCACCAATTACATCCAATAATTTATGTCGGGCAGCTTCATTTGCCCAACGTAATGTCAAGTTGTCCAATATTCCGTTTGGTTTTACGGTAAGTGTTTCTTTATTGAAAGCTTTTTTTAGTTTTGTCATTGTTTCGTCAGATATTTCTTTATCTACATATACAATGGCATTGTTTAAATCGCCGCCTTTAATTAAGTTATTGTCCAGTAACATTTCCAATTCGTGAAGAAAACTGAAAGTTCTTGCATTCGCAATTTCGGTTTTAAATTCGGAAAGGGAATTCATTGTGGCATTTTGTGTACCTAAAACTTTGGTTCCAAAATCGACCATGGCTGTTATTTGATAATTATCACAAGGCATTAAAATAATTTCACTGCCCGTTTCTTCATCTTTATATGAAATGATTTCTTTAACAATAAATTCATCCCTTTCTGCATCTTGTTCTTGAATCTCGGCTTTTTCAAGGGCTTCCACAAAATGTTTGGATGATCCGTCCATAATTGGAGGTTCGGGCGCATTGATTTCAATAATAATATTGTCAATGTCTAAAGCAACCACTGCGGCCAAAACATGTTCAGACGTATTTACAAAAACGCCGTGTTTTTCAAGATTTGTGCCTCTTTGGGTATTAATGACATATTCTGCGCTTGCCTCAATAACGGGCTCTCCCTCTAAATCCTTTCTCACAAAAACATAGCCATAATTTATGGGCGCAGGCTTAAAAGTTAAAGTTACTTTATTGCCTGTATGCAAGCCAACACCCGAAAGTGTTACTTCACTTTTAATTGTTTTTTGTTTATTCCTCATTTTTTCTCTTTTAATGCTTTAATATCTTTTTCCAATGCATTTATAGTTGCTGCCAATTCAGGCAATTTTTTAAAATAGACATACGATTTATTAAAATCAGAATAACCCATTGCAGGTGATCCTTGTATTATTTCATCATCTTTAACATTTCTTCCTACACCTGCCTGCGCCTGTATTTTTACATTATTTCCAATGGTAATATGCCCAACAATGCCCACTTGTCCGCCAATCATGCAATTTTCGCCAATTTTTGTTGAACCAGCCACACCAGTTTGGGCAGCAATAACCGTGTTTTCGCCAATTTCAACATTGTGCGCTATCTGAATTTGGTTGTCCAATTTTACGCCTTTTCTTATAATTGTTGAGCCCAATGTTGCTCTGTCAATCGTTGTTGCGGCTCCAATATCAACATTATCTTCAATAATAACATTGCCTATTTGAGGTATTTTACTGAATATTCCTTCTGCACTTGGCGCAAAACCAAATCCATCTGAACCTACTATTACTCCGGCATGCAAGGTGCAATTGGTGCCAATTATTGTATCGGAATAAATTTTTGAACCTGCATGAATTATGACATTATCGCCAATTTTTACGTTATCTCCAATATAAACATTCGGATAAATTTTTGCGTTAACACCAATTGAAACATTGGCGCTTATGTAGGAAAACGCGCCTAAATATAAATTTGTGCCAATATTTGCTGATTCACTGATGTAAGATGGTATTTCTATTCCCGATTTCTCCGACTTTACTTTGGCGTAAAACTCCAATAAAGTCGAAAAGGCCTGATACGCATCCGCAACTTTTATAAGGGTAGTTTCAACTGCTTTTTCAGGCACAAAGTCTTTATTCACAATCACTACGGAAGCTTTTGTTGAATAAATATAAGGGGTGTATTTTGGATTTGACAAAAATGTTAGTGATCCATCTTCTCCTTCTTCTATTTTGGAAAGGCTAAATACTTCGACATTTTTATTCCCGAAGATTTCTCCATCTAAAATTTCTGCTATTTGAATTGCTGTAAATTTCATGTTATGCAAAAGTAAAAAAAAACTTCAACTCTACCTATTTCTTCGGATAACAGATGTAGTACTTATAAACCGGATTCGATAATGCCTGGATATTTAAATGGTCAGATGCCTCAGTAACATCTTTTAAGCTTCCGTTTTTATAAATTATTTGGATGTTATTTTTTGTTGAATCGTATGCTTGGTTGCATATTTCTCCGTGAAAAACAAAATAATCCAGTTCTGCATCGCTATAGTGAAACTTTTCTTTAACCTTTTGTTTTATTGCTAACAGTTGGCTATCTGTAAATGGCTCATTTTGAAGGACTACTTTGGGTAAATTTCTGTTGATTAGACTTTTAGATAACGTTGAAAGTATTTTATCATCAAAAGAAATCCATTCTTTTATGGCGGTCAAAATATCATAATCATCCAATTTTGAAAATGTTTTTAGGTTTTCAGCAGTAAAATTATCTTCATTTATAACTTGTTTTAAAAAAATGGACAATGTTTTTGTTGCCGGCAATTCTATGCCCAATAATGAAAGTTCTTTTGCGCGTTTTAATATTTTTTCCAATAATTTTTCTGCCACAAGCGCTGTTTTATGCAAATAAACCTGCCAATACATAATTCTGCGGGAAACAATAAAACTTTCTACACTATAAATTCCCTTTTCTTCAACCACTAAATTGTCATTATTTACGTCGAGCATCTTTATTAATCGCTCAGAGTTTATAGTTCCTTCAGCAACACCCGTATAAAAGCTGTCCCGTTTTAAATAATCCAACCTGTCCATATCCAACTGACTGGAAATAAGCTGATGTAAAAATTTGCGGTGATAATTTCCCTTAAATATTTCAATTGCCAAGCTAAGTTGCCCTTTAAACTTATTATTTAAAGCTTCCATAAATAATAAGGAGATATTTTCGTGCGAAATACCTTTAAAAAACTGCCCTTCCAATGCGTGCGAAAATGGCCCGTGACCAATGTCGTGCAACAAAATTGCGATGTAAACTGCCGCTGCTTCTTCTTCAGAAATTTGAACGCCTTTAAATTTTAAAATTCTTACAGCCTTTTGCATTAAATGCACACTTCCAATAGCGTGGTGAAATCGCGTATGGTGCGCACCGGGATATACCAAATACGACAATCCCATTTGAGATATCCTTCTCAGTCTCTGAAAATAAGGATGTTCTATCAAATTATAAATTAAAATATTTGGAATCGTAATAAAACCGTAAATTGGGTCGTTTAATATTTTTAGTTTGTGCGTTTTTTTCTCGTTCAAAATAGTAATTTTTAATAATGATTTATGCAAAGATAACAATATGGGCAATATAAACATTTTATGGGTTGATGATGAAATAGATCTTTTGAAACCTCACATTTTATTTCTGGAAAAAAAAGGATATGCAGTTTCTACATCTAACAATGGTGCTGATGCCATTGATATGTGCGAAGAAAATAATTACGACATTGTTTTTTTAGACGAACATATGCCTGGGTTAAGCGGGTTGGAAACTTTGAGCCAAATAAAAAGCAAGCGTCCAAACCTGCCTATTGTAATGATTACCAAGAGCGAAGAGGAATATATTATGGAGGAAGCCATTGGAAATAAAATTGCTGATTATTTGATAAAACCCGTCAATCCGAATCAAATATTATTGAGTTTGAAGAAAAATTTAGACCATTCTCGTTTAATTTCTGAAAAAACCACTTCAAACTATCAGCAGGAATTTAGAAAAATAGCGATGGATTTGGCGATGGTAAATTCTTATGAAGAATGGATCGACATTTATAAAAAGCTGGTTTATTGGGAATTGGAACTCGAAAATATCAGCGATACGGGAATGATTGAGATATTGGAAAGCCAAAAACAGGAGGCAAATTCGTTGTTTTTTAAATTTATAAAGAAAAATTATAAAGATTGGATGCAGGATGATGATGCGCCCATTATGTCGAATACCTTGTTCAAAAAAGTGATACTTCCTGAAATCAGCGATTCAAAAGGAACTTTGTTGGTGGTGATCGATAATTTACGCTATGACCAGTTTAATATTTTAGAGCAAACCATCAATAAATATTATAAAAAACAGGATGAAATTGCTTTTTACAGCATTTTGCCTACGGCGACACAATATGCACGAAATGCTATTTTTTCAGGCTTAATGCCTTTGGAAATGGAAAAACAATATCCCGAATATTGGAAAAATGATGTGGAAGAAGGCGGTAAAAATTTATATGAAGAAGAATTTTTAACAGCGCAATTAAAACGGCTGAGACAAAATATTAAATTCGCCTTTTATAAAATAACCAATCTCAAATCAGGGAAACAATTGCTTGAAAATTTTAACGCAGTAAAGGAAAACGATTTAACGGTTATTGTTTATAATTTTGTTGATATGCTTTCACATTCAAAAACTGAAATGGAAGTTATTAAAGAATTGGCCAGTGATGACAAGGCTTACAGATCGTTAACCAACAGTTGGTTTTTAAATTCGCCTTTGTTGGAAATCATTCAAAAAGCGCAAAATTTAGGATTAAAATTGATTGTCACCACAGATCACGGCACCATTAATTCAAAGGTTCCTTCAAAAGTGATTGGCGATAAAAACATCAGTTCCAATTTGCGCTATAAAACAGGAAGAAGCTTGTCGTATGAAGAGAAAGATGTTTACGCCGTTAAAGATCCTAAGGAAATTTTATTGCCTTCAATCTCTATAAACAGTGCCTTTATTTTTGCAAAAGAAGACTTGTTTTTTGCCTACCCCAATAATTACAACCATTTTGTGAATTATTTTAAAAATACCTATCAGCATGGCGGAATTTCATTGCAGGAAATGATCATTCCTTGTGCTATATTTGTGCCGAAATAAGTTAAAAAGGTTAAAGTAAAAAAACAATTACACATTTCAACAATTAAACGATTCAACGATTAAACAATAATGAATGATTAAAAATTACACATTAGAAGAATTGCCTGCAATTGCAAAAGAAGTCATAAAATCGGCAAAAAACAAAGTGTTGCTTTTTTATGGTGAAATGGGCGTGGGAAAAACCACGTTGATTAAGGAAATTGTAAAGCAATTAGGCAGTAATGATGGCGTAAGCTCTCCAACTTTTTCGTTGGTTAATGAATATCATACTGTCAATGGAGAAATAGTATATCATTTTGATTTTTACAGAATTAACAATGAATATGAAGCCCTTGACATTGGCGTTGAAGAATATTTTTACAGCGATTGCTGGTGTTTGATAGAATGGCCTGAGAAAATAAAAAATTTAGTACCTTTAAACTCGGTAACTATTACGATAACCGCAAACAGTGATCAATTAAGAACTATAGAACTTAGAAATAATGGGTAAAAAAATTTCTTCGCCGTTTAGCACGGCTGAGTTAATTCCGCAGTCAGAAATGTTAGAGATCACAAAAAGTAAAAGTGAACTTGTTATTGGTATTCCAAAAGAAACCCATTTTCATGAAAAAAGAGTTTGTTTAACACCCGATGCAGTGGCGGCATTAACTGCCCAAGGCCATAAATTTGTGATTGAAACTGGCGCTGGTGAAGGATCAAACTTTTCGGACAAGGAATATTCTGAAGCCGGCGCGAAAATAGCTTATGATGTAAAAGAAGCTTTTGGCTGTCACATGATTTTAAAAGTTGAACCAGCTTCATTAGATGAAATTAAACTAATCAATCCGCAAAGCATCCTTTTTTCAGCATTGCAACTAAAAACACAAACAAAAAAATATTTTGAAGCCTTGGCCAGCAAACGCATTACCGCCATTGCATTCGACTTTATAAGAGATGATCAGGGCATATTTTCTATTGTAAAATCATTAAGTGAAATTGCAGGAACCGCTTCTATCTTAATTGCCGGTGAAATAATGAGCAACAACAACGAGGGACACGGATTGTTATTGGGAAATATTGGCGGCGTTCCGCCAACGGAGGTGGTGATTTTAGGCGCTGGCACCGTAAGTGAATTTGCGGCTCGTTCGGCAATGGGTTTAGGTGCTAGCGTAAAAGTGTTCGACAATTCAATCACCAAACTGCGAAGTTTACAACACCGTTTGGGTCATCCTATTTACACCTCAACCATACAGCCAAAAACATTGCAAAAAGCCCTAATGCGCTGTGATGTGGCGATTGGAGCTGTTAGAGGTAAATCACGTTCTCCTGTTTTAGTTACCGAAGAAATGGTGATGCGCATGAAAAATGGGGCTGTAATAATTGATGTCAGCATTGATTGCGGCGGAAACTTTGAAACCTCTGAATTAACGACCCACAAAAAATCAACCTTTCAAAAACATGGCGTTATTCACTATTGTGTTCCAAATATTCCTTCCCGATATTCCAGAACTGCCTCAGTTTCAATAAGCAATAATTTTACGCCATATTTAATGAATATTGCTGAAGACGGCGGATTTGAAAATGCTGCCCGATTTGACAAAAGTTTACAAAAAGGGATGTACTTTTACCATGGAATTTTAACCAATAAAACAGTGGCAGATTGGTTTAACTTGCCTTTTAGAGATATCAATTTATTGTTTTTATAATATGACTTTTAAACAACGCTTACCTTATTTCTTAGTAGGTTTAACACTCGGAATTATTGCCGTATTTTTCGTTTTTGATAAAAAAGAAGCCACTTTCGATTATGGTCCGAATGCCCGTGTTTTAAAAAATATCAGCATAAAAAAGCACATTTTTTCTGAAGATGTTAAAACGGCTATCCTTTCAAAACAAGTTGATACTGCTCAAATTTCCAAGATTTTGAAAAAAGGCAATGCCGATATTTGGAACAAAATTAAAACGGATACTTGCATTCAATACAACATTAAAGGTCGAAGAGATTTGAAAAATATCACTTTAACGGTTAAAAATTGTGATTCAATGGCTTTTATTGAAAAAATTATGATTGAATAGCGATTTTTGAGTAATAATTTTCCTTGATTTTTTTGATGCTTTTGATGGATTTCTCCATCCATTCTTGGTATTTTTCGTCTTTTTCAATTTCAGTCAGTTCCCAATTTACCTCAGATTTCTTTAATTTTTCGGTCAGGTTTTGAAGAATGATGGCTGCCGCCACAGAAATATTCAGACTTTCGGTAAAACCAACCATCGGTATTTTTAAAAACCCGTCGGCATTTTCCATCACATCTTTTGAAAGTCCGGCCTTCTCCACCCCAAAAAAGAAAGCAGATTTTTCGGTAATGTCAAAATCCTGCAACAAACAAGAATCATTGTGCGGCGTTGTTGCAATTATTTTATACCCTTTTGAGCGCAAGTCGGCAATGCAATCTAACGTATTGTTGCTGTCATTTCTTCTGTAAACAGAAAAATCCAGCCATTTTTGCGCACCTTTAGCGATATGGTTTGAAGCATAAAATTTGTATTTTGTTTCAATGATATGAACATCCTGCACCCCAAAAACATCACAACTTCTTACAACGGCACTTGCATTTTGCGGCATAAAAATATCTTCAATGGCCACCGTAAAATGCCTTGTTCGTTCTTCCAAAACTTTTTTGAATAAATTTCTTCTTTTTTCTGACACAAATTGTTCTAAATATTCAATAAATTTATAATCTAACATCTAAATTGGGTGTTTTTTCAAAGATAAAATTTTACTTTTGATAAATAACGATATGAAGAAAATAGTTGTTTTAACGGGTGCCGGAATGAGTGCCGAAAGTGGCATTAATACTTTTAGAGATTCCGACGGATTGTGGGAAGGCCATGACATTATGGAAGTTGCTTCTCCAATGGGCTGGCAAAAAAATAGGGAAAAAGTGCTGGATTTTTACAACAAACGCAGGGCGCAATTGCTTGAAGTTTTTCCAAATGAAGCCCACAAAGCCTTGGTGGAATTAGAAAATAAATATCAGGTTACCATTATCACCCAAAATGTGGACGATTTGCATGAGCGTGCGGGAAGTTCTAAAGTTTTGCATTTGCACGGCGAATTGTTGAAAGTGAGAAGCACCAAAAATCCAAACTTAATTTATGACTGGAAACAAGCATTGAATTTAGGCCATCTTTGTGAAGAGAATTCGCAGTTAAGGCCGCATATTGTTTGGTTTGGGGAAAACGTGCCCTTGTTTGACGAAGCACTGGAAATCACTTCAGATGCTGATATTTTAATGATCATTGGAACTTCCATGCAAGTGTATCCGGCAGCGCATTTGATTAATTGTGCCAAACCTGAAATCCCCATTTATTTTATTGATCCAAAACCTTTTATTCAACAAAATCAGTATTCAAATTTAACCGTTTTGGCCGAGAAAGCTTCTGTTGGCGTTGTAAAAGTGGTTAAGCAATTAATTTGCTCATAACATTAAATAATGCGCCTTTTGAAATTTGGCTGCCCATTTCAATAAGTTCAAACAATTCCTGGTTACGGTCTTTTGTATATTTTTTTTCAGCTTTAAAATATTCGAACTGCTCATTTAGCGGATTTTCCAAAAACCATTGAAAATCAGCTTCATTTAAAAAACTTTTATTTTCATCATTTAATTTGATGTAAATTCTGAAAATATCATCTAATTCGCATTTAAACAGGTTGATGTGATTTTCTGAAATGTGTTCTAAATATTCCGTTTTGCTTAGTACATCCTCCCAAACCACATCACTAAAAATATTTAATTCCTCTTCGGCCATCGAAGGATTTTCAATTTTTATTTTATGCCATTCTTTGGCGTCAATTTGTTGGGTTGCCAAAAATTCGGCAAACTCCTTGTGTAAATCGGAAAATTGTTCTTTCGTTAATTGTTGGTATTTCATAAAATATAAGCATAAAAAAACCGCCCTGATTGGGCGGTTCAAAGATATTAAATTTAAAGTTTAGAATGAATAACGCAATCCAAACTGCATTTGCCATCTGGACAGTAAACTGGCATCATATACAAATGATTTAGTTAAGTTTTGGTCAAATGAATAAGTTGGCGTTCCAGTACCATCTACACTTACGCCAATTGGTTGCACAACCTGTGGTTGTTGTACTAACCCCCAATTTGAATACAATAAATTTCCAACATTTAAAATATCAACACTGAATTGAATGGCATTGGTTTTTGAAACTTTCAATTCCTGAATAAATTTCATATCCCATTTTCCTCTCCAAGGAGCCAAAACGCCATAACGTTCCGCATATTGTCCTCTATTGTCACTTAAATAATCATCTTGTTCAATAAAACGTTCTAAAGCTGTTTTTTGGGTAGTTTGCTGACCTGCATTACCTGAAAATTGCATTTGGTTTACTTCCGCTGAAGTAGGAATGTAAATTAAATCATTTAATGAAGAGCCATCATTATTAATATCTCCTGCATAAGTATAATTAAATCTGCCGCCTTGTGCATATTCAAAAAATGCAGAAAGTGTAGTTCCCCATTGATCGTTTGATCCATATTGCCAAGTTTTGGAAGCCACACCAATAAAACGGTGAGTGTCACCATATTTAGAATAGGCCAATGTAGCATCATTTGCATTCCCTAAGGTTGGATTGAAGGCAAAAGCATCTCCTGTAATTTCAGCTTCAATTGAATTCACGTCTTTGGAGTTTAAATAGTTATAAGCTCCCATTACATATAAGCCATTTTCAAAAGATTTTTGCGCTTTAAAACTTGCATTAAAGGTTCTTCCTTTATCAGAATTTGTAAAAACATAAGCGCTGGTAGGGTCACCCCAAGGCAACAAAGTTTTATCGGAAATTGTATAGATGGATCTATTGTCAACACCTTGTAACGTGCCTGAAGGAGTTTTTAACCCCCAATTCTGAACATGGGCACCATTCAAATCTTTCGTATAAGATATATCTGTTGTTAGAACAACCCCATTTTCCAATTGGTAGTCTAAACCTAAACTATTTCTCCATACTTGAGGAAATTTAAAGTCTGGGTCAACCACTTGATAAAAATAAAAATTCGGATTTGCTATTTGGTTTCCTAACCACACAAAAGGAAAACGGCCTGCAAATAATCCAGATCCTCCTCTAAATTGCACTGTTTTATCACCTTTCACATCCCAGTTAAACCCTACTCTCGGCGAAATCAGGAATTGGTTATTTGGCATTTTTGTTGAGTCAAAGAAAGCCGCTTCACCCGTATCTGGGTCGGTATATTCAAGAAAAGGGAAATAGGCACTTCCGTTATCAATAACATCTTGCGCTTTTTTACTTGAATCAAAAAACAATGGTTTGTCGAATCTAACGCCATAAGACACTTTAAAATTGGCATTTAAATTCCACTCATCTTGCACATAAAAAGCCATTTGGCCAACATTGGTTTCAGCCAAAGCCCAAGAGTTATTTGTGTTTTTTGCTTCAAAAACATTTTGGGCGTTTGCCATTGCGTCTGCCAATAAACCATTTGAAATTGCTGTATTAAAGGCATTCATATTGGCGAAATCTCCAAAAAATGTCCCAACATACCCTCTTCCATCAGCATAATCATAAGCTCCTAAATTAAATGAATTGTCAAATTGAAATTTTTCAAATGAAAAACCAATGGTATAATTATGGTCTCCTTTACTGATATTTAGGTTATTGGTAAGTTGAAAAACTTTTTGGTCTAATGTATTGTGAACTGAAAAAGGTTCATGGCCGGCAACGATATAATTTCCTCCACTTCCGTCTTGTATTCTGAATGAAGGCATTGGAGCAGACATTGAATTTCTGAAATCGTCGAAATGGGTATAGCCGATTTGTAATTTATTGGTTACATTATCTGCCAATGAGGAGTTTAGCTCAAATAAAATCGATTTTAACTTATTATTTATTTCATATCCTGAATTTTGGAATTGCAAAATTTGGGAACTCGGCCCTCTAAACCCTAATGCTGTTGGATGTGCAGGCAACTCTCTTGATGCATCCAAAAAGTTATAAATAACCGCCAAACGGTTATTTTCATTGATATTCCAATCTAATTTTAAAATACCTTTTGTGCTGTTGCTTTCATGCGTAAATCCTTCATAAGCGCCAGGATCGTATCCTATACTGCGCAATTTAGTTTGCACATTCATTAAATCAGATTCCAAAACTCTTGATTCATTGATAGCGCCTGTGCCCCTATTTGGCAACCAAGTTTGACCTAAATCGGTTCTTTCATCTTTTTCAAAATTGGCAAAAACAAATAATTTGTCTTTAATAATAGGTGCTCCAAAACTGAATCCATATTGTGTTTGTTCTAATTTTGGAACAAATATATCCTCACCTTTTATTTTACTGCCTGTTAAATCCTGATTTCTGAAAAATCCATAAACAGTTCCAGACACTTTATTTGTGCCACTTTTGGTTACGGCATTAATGGAAGCTCCGGTAAAGCCAGACAGAGTTACATCATAAGGTGCTGTTGCTACTGAAATTTGTTCAATGGCATCCAATGAAACCGGCTGTGCACCAGTTTGTCCTCCTGGTGTAGCCGCATCCAATCCAAACGGATTGTTAAAAATAGAACCATCTAGGGTGAAGTTGTTGAATTGATCATTTCTGCCGCCAAATGAACCACCTGAAGCAGAAGGGTCTAAACGCGTAAAATCTGAAGACGATCTTGAAATGGTAGGCAATTTTGTCAATTCCCTAGCACCAACACTTGTTTCGGCACCAGTTCTGCTATTATTAAAAATAGCACTTTTTCCACCAGTAATTACAACTTCTCCCAATTGCTCACTTTCACTTTCCATTTTTATATCTAAGTCAAATGCAGTACCTAAAGTTAAATACACATCCGTATATTCAACTGTTTTATAACCAATGTAACTAATAGTAATTGTGTAAGGCCCTCCAATACGCAAGTTTTGCAGTGAATACCTTCCGCTTTCCATTGTAATGGTACCGGAAACTGTGCCGGTTGGCAGGTGTTTTGCAACCACGTTTGCGCCAAATAAACCTATTGAGGCTTCGTCACTCACAACTCCCTGAATTTTTGAGGTTGTAACTTGTGAAAAGACACTAACAACAGAAAATACTGCAATTAGCATAGAAAAAAATAATTGTTTTTTCATATAATTAAATTTAAATTAATTTGTTTGAGTGGAATCAAAAATAAAATAAAAAAGCCCACTAAAAAGTGGGCTTCAAAATTTTTATTAACTAAAAATTGTTAATTACTTTGGTTCGGCAACTATTTCAATTGGCAATTCTACCACCACTGCTCTGTGCAATCTAATTGTAGCATTGTATTTTCCAATTCTTTTAATAGTGCCACCGTCAACTTTAATGTATTTTTTCTCAATCACCTGACCTGCAGCGGCTAAAGCATCTGCAACATCCTGGTTGTTCACTGATCCAAATAATTTAGTGTTATCGGCTGTTTTAGCAGTAATTTTAATATCCAATGCTTTAATTGCATTTGCAATTTCTGTAGCGTCTTTTATTAATTTTTCTTCTTTATAAGCACGTTGCTTTAAAGTTTCCGCCAACATTTTCTTTACTGAACTTGTTGCCAATACTGCAAATCCTTGAGGAATCAAATAGTTACGTCCAAAACCATTTTTTACAGTAATAAGATCATCTTTAAACCCTAGGTTTTCAACGTCTTGCTTTAATATAATTTCCATAATTCCTTGCTGTTTTTATTTTAACATATCTGCAACGTATGGCAATAAAGCTAAGTGACGCGCTCTTTTAATGGCGACAGACACTTTACGTTGAAATTTTAATGAAGTTCCCGTTAAACGACGAGGTAAAATTTTACCTTGCTCGTTTACTAAGTATAATAAGAAATCGGCATCTTTATAATCGATATATTTGATACCATTCTTTTTAAAACGACAGTATTTTTTTACTTGTTTTGTTTCAATATCTAACGGAGTCAGGTAACGAACATCACCTTGTTTTCCTCCTTTTGCTTGTTGTTCTATAGACATAACGCTTATTTTTTAGATGCTTTACTTCCGTCTCTTAATCTTCTTTTTTCAGCCCAGGCAACAGCATGTTTATCTAACGCAACGGTTAAATAACGCATAATACTGTCATCTCTTCTAAATTCAAGTTCAAAAGGAGCAACGTATTCTCCAGCAACTTTGTATTCGAATAAGTGATAAAATCCACTTTTTTTGTTTTGGATGGTGTACGCTAATTTTTTTAAGCCCCAGTCCTCTTTTGATATCATTTCGGCACCTTTAGAAACAAGATAGTCCTCAAACTTCTTTACTGTTTCCTTTACCTGAACATCAGATAAAACGGGATTCAAAATGAAAACAGTTTCGTAATGATTCATAATTAATAATTTAAGTTTTTACTTTTAAGGGTGCAAATATACTGTTATTTCCTTAATTGGCAAATGTAAATTTAATAAAATAGCTTTAATAATTATCTACATCTATATTGAATTTGACAGAACGAAATTCATTGATGGACTGAAACGCATTTTTTACCCTTTGAATTTGATTTTTACTCACCGTTAACGACTGTTTTTGGGGAATTTTCACAATGATTGTTCTGATATAATAATTTCTGATTTTGGAAATTCCCGGTGTTGACGGACCCAAAATATCGTCTTTGAAAATGGAGATTAACGATTTTCCCAACCAAATGGCGGCTTCCTCTACCCTATTAAAATCCTTGTGGCGCAAGGTGATTTTAATAATTCGGTAAAAAGGCGGATAATGGTATTGCCAGCGTTCATTCAATTGTTCTTTATACATTTCATCAAAATTGTTGGTAGAAACCTGCTGTAATATTTGATGGTGCGGATTGAAGGTTTGTATGGCGACTTTGCCTCTTTTGCTTGTGCGCCCTGCCCTGCCGGAAACTTGCACCATTAACTGATAACTTCTTTCATGTGCTCTAAAATCGGGAAAATTCAACATATTATCGGCATTCATAATGCCAACCAACGACACATTTGCAAAATCCAATCCTTTTGAAAGCATTTGTGTTCCAACCAAAATATCTATTTCCTGCGCTTGAAATTGCCCTATAATTTTTTGATAGCCGAATTTGCCGCGCGTGGTGTCTAAATCCATTCTTCCCACTTTGGCGTTTGGAAAAAGTTCCAGCAACTCAATTTCAATCTGCTCGGTTCCAAAACCTTTGGTATTCAATTTTTTGCTGCCGCAAGCACCGCAATTATGTTGCATTGCCTGATGATGTCCGCAATAATGGCACCGTAATTCTTTTCTGTAATTATGATAGGTCAAGCTTACGTCGCAATTAGGACACTGAGGCGAAACACCGCAGGTTTCGCATTCCACAACCGGAGCAAAACCCCTGCGATTTTGAAATAGAATAACTTGTTCCTTATGATCCAGCGCTTCAGTAATCATTTCAAGCAACCGGTCGGAAAAGTGGCCGGTCATGCGTTTTTTCCGATGTTTTTCTTTTACGTCCACCAATTCAATTTCAGGCAATAAAACATTGCCAAATCTTTGATTCAATTCAACCAATCCGTATTTGCCTTGTTGCGCATTATAAAAGGTTTCTATGCTTGGTGTTGCAGAACCTAGTATTACTTTGGCATGGTGTTGATTCGCCAAAACGATGGCGGAATCCCGCGCATGGTATCTTGGCGCCGGATCATATTGTTTAAAAGAAGGCTCATGTTCTTCATCAACGATAATTAATCCTAAATTGGAAAAAGGCAAAAACATGGAAGAACGGGCGCCTAAAATTAATTGTGCTTTTGGTTTGTTTTCCAACACATTGTTCCAGACTTCTACCCTTTCATTCATCGAATATTTTGAATGAAAAACCGACAAATATTCACCGAAATAAAGTTGCAGTCTGTCTATTAATTGGGTCGTAAGCGCAATTTCCGGAAGCAAATAAAGCACTTGTTTTCCATCTTCAATGAGTTGTTTAATTAATTTAACATAAATCTCTGTTTTACCGCTGCTTGTGATTCCTTTTAAAAGTACAGTTTGTTTTGTTTTGAAATGCGCTTCAATGGCTAAAAATGCTTCTTCCTGATGTGTAGTCAGTTCTTTTATCTTACCCGATTTTCCTTCGAAATTAATTCGGTCTTGTTGTATAAAATAGACTTCAAAAACACCTTTATCTACCATCGATTTTAACACTCCTGAAGAGCCGTTTGAATCTTCCTGAAGCAGGCTTTGTTTTATTGGTTTTTTTGTGGCCTGTAATTGAAAATAGGTTAAAATGAGTTCACGCTGCTTTTTTGCCCTGCTTAAAGTATCGAGCAATTCGGCGAGTTTTTTATCTGAATTCCAAGTTTCTGTTAACCGAATGTATTTTTCTAATTTAGGTTTGTATTGCTCGTAAATTTGCTCTTTAACTATAATTACATTTTTATCTAATAAAGACTTAATAATTGGAAATACCTTTTTTTTCCCAAGAATGTCAATTATTTGCTGAATAGAAAGTTGAGCCTGATGCTGCAGCGCTTCAAAAACTAAAAATTCTTCGCTTGAAAGTGCATCTTCTTGTACAAAATCCTTGACTAGTTGAACTTCTGTTTCGCTTTCCAACATAAAAGCCGAAGGCAATGCTGCCCTGTAAACTTCGCCCAAAGAGCACATATAATAACTGGAAATCCATTCCCAATGGGTAATTTGTATGTTGTTTACGACAGGAATTTCATCTAAAATTTGATATATATCCTTTGCATCATAACCAATTGGCGGCGTTTGGTGAATTTTATAAACCAAAGCAGTATATATTTTTGATTTCCCAAATTCAACAGCAACACGCATCCCTTTTTTCAAGAATGTAGCTTCAGCCTCCGTTATTTTATAGGTAAATAACTTTTGTAAAGGAATGGGTAAAATAACATCAATAAAATTGCTCAACGCTGTTGGTTTTAAAAAAGTAAAATTATTTAAAATCATTTTAATAATCGGCGTTTGTGAATAATTTAATTTTTTCAGAACAGGAACAATCTAAAAAGCATTATTTGTTACATTAAATGTTTTTTTAAGTTGTTATTTTTGCCACGAAATTGAAAAAATCCTGAAAATATTGGTAACGAATAATTTCAATTTTTTGATTTTAAATAGGTAATATGTCCAATTTTATTGGGCATATTTTTTTTGGCACGTTGTTTGTATTTGTGAAAAGGAATGCTGCTAACCGGCAAATTTAGTTTAACCTTTAAATATTTTATCATGAAAACAAAATTATTACTTATTGCAACGTTTTTATTTGTTGGGTTTGGCGTGCAGGCTTCAGCTTTTAAAGCAGATAATTCTTCAAAAAATAATTATTATGACGATTATGGTGATTCATTCACTTTTGTTGAAAGAGATGTAACATTTGCTATTTTTCAAAATGGTGAATTCGATTTTTACATCAACCAAAGAAACCAAAGAGGTGGTTTGGATGTTAATTATCAAGGCAATGGCGTTAACATTAGCTTTAACTCAGGTTATGATTATGGTCCTTATGTTCAATATGATGATTATGGCGCTATTATCCAAATTGAAAATATTCCTATTTATTATGACTATTATGGTCGCGTAAACAGGATTGGAAATACACATATTTCTTATGATTCTGGCAGATTGGTTCGCGTTGGCGGATTGCATGTGTACTATGACAGACAAGGTTATTATAGCCATTATTCAGGATACATTAACAATTACAACCGTGGCTATGTGTTTCACCCATATCACAATTATTTTGCCAGACCGTTATTTGATTTTAGAATTGTAAGTTACAATCCTTACAGAAGTCATTATCATCCAACTCGTTACACCTATTATAATGACCATTCAAGAAATACATATTACGACAAACATTATAAGAGAAATGGGCAAGACACCAGACGTGTAGCTGCCAAAAGTGTTCCTAACAGGTATAATGATAATAGCAGATCTGAGCAAATGGATAGAAGAAATTCTAATGACAGACAAGGTCAGAATGATCGTAATTACGACACAGTAAATAACAACGACAGAAGGTCAAATACAGTTCAAAGACCTACTTCTAACGAAAGAACAAGTCAGGCCGGTAACAATACGGAACGCAGATCAAATACCGTTCAAAGACCAACGTCTAACGAAAGAACAAGTCAGGCCGATAACAATACGGAACGTAGAGCTAATACAGTTCAAAGACCTACTTCTAACGAAAGAACAAGTCAGGCCGGTAACAATACGGAACGCAGATCAAATACCGTTCAAAGACCAACGTCTAACGAAAGAACAAGTCAGGTCGGTAACAATACAGAACGC